>JACREQ010000102.1 GCA_016218155.1 Bacteroidia bacterium | reverse complement strand
TTTAAAGCTTTGCGAAAATTAACATTGGCTTTATAATAAAGTTCGTTTCTTTTTAATGAGTCCTGTTCAAAAGGAACCATCAGGTTAACATATACATTGCCTATATTGTTATAACTTGTATAATATGATGGCATAACCTTAATAGATTTCTCATAAAACATTATACTGGAATCTGCTTTTTCTCGCAAGTTAGAAGGCATTTCTCCACGATTCAGGCAGTCATTTGCTTCACCAATAATTTGTGTTGCGATTAGCGCATTTGCTTTTGCCGAATTTTTAAGGTATTTTATATCGTGCCTATATAATGACATATGTGTATTCCAATCCGGATTTCGTGAAATTGTTTTAGCAGAGTAGGGGATTCCGATTATCAAGATGGGAATTAAAATTTTTATCCAATCCCTTCTAGAGATTCTTTCTTTAACAATTGTAAGATTTGTTATTTTCATAAATAAATATGCAATAGCCAGACAAAATCCCAATGATGCAGCATAAACATATCTCTCCGCCACAATACCCATAGCAGGTTTAAACAAATTAGAGAACAAGGAAATAGTAATCAGAAAATATAAAATTGCAAATGACAAAACTGTCCTTTTTTTAATTCCAAAAATGCTGTAAATAAAAAGAGTCAGATATATAACAATAGAAATAATAACCCACATATTTGTTACCGAAACTATTGGAATCATATTATACCCATAATAAAAAACCAATGGATGTGGGAATAGTAAAATTTTTATATAAAATAATAAAGATAAAAATCCCATAGGAATTTTATATTGAAGTGCATTATAAAAATACAATGGATTTTCGAAGAAAAATACATCTCTGTTTGGTGCCGGTAATATTGCTTTTGGAACAAAGCGGGCAGCAAACATAGCAATCAGTATAATCAAAAAGATTAATCCGATTTTTTTAATTGATGTTTTTCCATAAAAATACAATACTAAAGGAATTATTGCAACAAATACAATTGCGCTCGATTTTGAGAGATAAGCAAGAATATATGAGATTAAGGCAAATAATATGAATTTTATTTTGGAAGTATCTGCATATCTCATTATAAAAAATAATGAAATCACACAACCAAGAAAACTGAGTAATTCATCGCGGTTTTTTAAAGATGCCACTACTTCTGTATGTACTGGATGCAGGGTAAATAATACAACTGCAAAAAAAGCAAGTAATGGGCTATAAGAAGAAAAAAGTTTTTGTAGAATTTTGAAAAGAACTAAAACTGTTAAAGCGTATAACAATATATTAATAAAATGACTTACATGTGGATTTTGTTTGAAAAGCTGATATTCGAGAGCAAATGATGTTTTTACTACAGGTCTGTATTCATATCTTAATTTTCCTTCTGAATAAAATGTTGACCAGATACCTGGTATTGCTTTTATTCCACCTTCAATACGTTTATTGTTATATGAAACTAATTCGTCGTCTAATGAATAATGATTTGGAATTGTATTTCCGTACAGTATGAAACACAATGCAAAAAGAATTACATTTAGTAGACCAATATTGAAACCAGGAATTTTAACGTATGAAGAATTAACCATATTTTATGGTTTTATCGGTTATTATTTTGCTAAGATAAACAGAATTTTGTTTAATGAAATAAATTTACCCAAAACTGTTTATTTAAGTGTTATTTTAAAAACCAAGCCCCGGTCATTACAACCGGGGCTACCCTAAAAACCAACAGAATGAAACCCTAAAAAATGTTCTAAGAGTTTGAAAGTAATTGTTTTACTTTTTCAGAAATTATTTTTCCATCAACAGTACCGGCAAATCTTTTTGTAGCAACTCCCATAACTTTCCCCATTTCGGCAGGTGATTTTGCTCCGGTTTGTTCTATAATTTCTTTTAAAATAGTTGTAATTTCTTCGTCAGAAGGTGGTTTTGGCAGATACTGTTCTATTATTCCAGCTTCAAATAATTCTTTATCTGCTAATTCCTGACGATTATTTTTAGTGTAAATTTCTGCAGATTCTTTTCTCTGTTTAAAAAGTTTTTGAATAATAGAAAGTTCTTTTTCATGACTGATTTCTGAATTAGCACCTTCTGTTTTGGCTAAAAGCATAGCTGCTTTTATGCTTCTTAAAGCCTCAAGTTTTCCGCTTTCACGTGCAAGCATAGCAGCTTTAATATCGTTACTTATCTGATCAAATAGTGACATAGTTTTTTTATTTAATCAACGTTATCATGTAAATATGGATTATTCTCTTTTAGTTGAATACCATTTGCATTTTTTGAAATGGTATAATTTGATTTATCAGTAGAAGCTGAATAATTCTTATCTTCAACTGTAATTTGTTTTCTCATATATGCCGGGATATTCTCAAGCTGATCTACTTGCTCGGAATTGCTTAAATCAGTTAAAATATTTTTCTTGTCATTATTTGTTAATGAAGTTTCCGGCTTTGTCTCGATATTTAATTCAGCTTTAGATTCAGTTTGTTTAGGTTTAATCTCAAATTCAATTGATTTTTGAGATATAGATTGGTTAACAGCTTTTGGCTCTTCAATAGTTTGGTTAAGCACATTCTTAGTTTTTTCTTTTGGTGCTGAACCAAGTTCCGGAATAGAAGATGAGCTGAAACCGGTTGCAATAATTGTTACAGAAATTTTATTTCCAAGTGATGAGTCTTTACAACTACCTAGAATCATGTCTGCTTTTGATCCTGCAGCATCTTGTACGAAATCACTTATTTGTCCGATTTCATCCATAGTAACTTCACTTTCTCCTGAAGTAATATTTAGCAGAATGTTTTTAGCACCGCGAATTTCATTATTATTTAGAAGAGGTGATGCAAGAGCTTTTTTAATAGCTTCAAGTGCACGATTTTCCCCTTCTGCAAAACCTGTTCCCATTATCGCTACACCACTGTTACTCATAACTGTTCTAACATCTGCAAAGTCAACGTTTACATGACCTGGAACGGTTATTACTTCTGCAATTCCACGTGCGCCTATTGTTAAAACATCATCTGCTTTTGCAAAAGCTTCTGAAACAGGAAGGTCACCATAAATTTCTCGTAATTTCTCATTGTTTATAACAAGTAATGAATCAACATGTTCTTTTAATTCACGTAATCCTTCAATTGCCTGATTAAATCTGCGTGGACCTTCAAATCTGAATGGAATTGTTACAATGGCAACGGTTAGCAAACCTAATTCTTTTGCTGCTTTTGCAATTACAGGAGCAGCTCCTGTTCCGGTTCCTCCACCCATTCCAGCAGTAATAAATACCATTCTTGTATTATCAGAAAGCAAACTGTTTATTTCGTTTAAGCTTTCAATTGCAGCTTGTTTTCCTTGTTCCGGTAAGTTACCGGCACCTAGTCCTTCTGTTAATGTTTGTCCAAGCTGTATTTTGTTAGTAACCGGACTTTTTGCCAGTGCCTGCACGTCTGTGTTACAAACAACAAAGTCCACATCGCGAATACCTTGAATAAACATATGGTTAACAGCATTGCTGCCACCTCCGCCAACTCCTAGTACCTTTATTATAGAAGGTCTTTGGGTTGCGAATCCGAATTTTAATAAATCTTCTTCATTCATATTAATTTGGTTTTAGGGTTTTTAATTTATTCGTTGATTTTTGTGTCAGTATCATCAAATAGTGACGAAAGCTTTTCAAATAATTTATTTTTTCCGGATGAAATTTTAGATTCTTTTTTTACTTTTTCTTTCTTTTTTGGAGGTTCAATTTCTTCTTCTTCATCAAAGAAAAGATCAGGTTTTACTTTTGCTTCTACAACTTTTTCTTCAACAATTGGTTCTGCAAATGACGGAGTTCCACTTTTTCTCATTTCTTCCTCACCGATCATCATAAGACCAACACTAGTAGAGTACATAGGAGAATTTACATCTTCTTTTACGTCAGATGTTAAATATTGAATAGGGTAACCAATTCTGATTTCGTGACCTGTTTTAAAAGAAACAAGTTGAGGAAGGTTCTTTAACAAAGCACCACCACCTGTGAGCACTATGCCTGCACCTAGTCGATCTGCATAGCCAGAATTTTCGATTTGAAATTCTATTGCTCCAATAATTTCTTCCATTCTTGCCTGTAAAACATTTGCAAGACTTTTCTGGCTTATTTCTTTGGCATTTCTTCCACTAACACCAGGCACAGTAACTATTTCATCATCACCAGTTGCTTCTGCAAGTGCAGAACCAAATTGCATTTTAAGTTCTTCAGCATGTCTTTCCAGAATATTATAAGCAGATTTTACATCGCTTGTTAAAACATTTCCACCAAATGGTACAACTGCTGTGTGACTTATTGTTCCTTCGTAATAAATTGCAAGGTCAGTTGTGCCACCACCAATGTCAATAAGTGCTACACCAGCTTCTTTTTCATCTTCTGTTAAAACAGCAGATGATGATGCAAGTGGCTCAAGTACCAAACTTTTTAATCTTAACCCCGCTCTTTCAACGCAACGTTTAAGATTTTTAATATTCATTGTTTTGCCTATAACAATGTGAAAGTTACCTTCAAGACGTTTACCGCAAATTCCAATCGGTTTAACACCATTTTCTCCATCTACAGAATAGCTTTGTGGAAGTACATGAATTATTTCTTCGCCAGGTTCCAACCCTATTCTATATTGGTCTTGTGTTAAAAAGTCAACATCCTCGGCAGTGATTTCCTGATCGTAACTTGGTCTGTTTACATATCCTGAGTTTCTTATACATTTAATATTCTGACCGGCAATACCAACGTAAACATCAGTTACTTTTATTTGTGCTTTTTGTTCTGCAATTTCAACAGCAGCTTTGATACTGTTTACAGTTTCTTCGATGTTTAATACGTTTCCACGTTTAACGCCTTTTGATGGAGCTTTGCCAATTCCCAGAATTCGAAATTTGCCGTCGATTTCTTTTTTGCCAATGATAGCAACAATTTTTGTTGTTCCAATGTCAATAGCCGAAATAATGTCATTCAGTTGGTTCATAATCAATCTTTTTAGTGCAGACTACTTGGTTTTTATATTTTATATTTATTGTTTCATATTTATCCCAACCTTCTCGCGATAATCCAATTTGAATAAATGCTTTCAAGTTTTCAAATTTATCTTTAAGGTCGTCTGTGTTTCCTAATAATATTGTAAATCTTCCGATTTTTGGAACTAATTCAATTTCATTGTTTGAATTAATATATATTTGTTCAATTAATGAATTATAAAAGTCATTTGATTTTATGAATTTTGCTAATGCAAAAAGGTCATCTATAATAAATTTATTTAACAAAGAATCTTTTTCTTTAATTTGCTCAATGTTATTTTTATAATGAAGATTATATGGTTCTTTTATTGATCCGTTGGCTACTAAAACACGAGCTGTATATTTTTCAGATAAAGGAAATAAGGCACCTTCATTATCTATGTAATAGCTTTCGTTATTTTCATTTATAATTCTTAGTATAGGATTTCTCTGTTCAATGTCAATATGTAAAATCCCATCAAATGTAGTATAGGCTTCTGCTGATTTTACCGAAGGATGATTTGTTAATGCAGTTTCTATTTTATTTAGTGGAAATGCTTCAACATTGTTATCGATAATTTTAAATCCTTTCTGATTAAGTAATTCCTTTATGTCTTTTGCCTCAACAAAGCTATAACCTGTAGTATCAACAATTTGAATATCGATTTCTTTGCACTTTACTTTCTTAAGCTGTGAACTGGAAAAACCTAATGAAATAACCAATACTGCAATAAATATAGACCATATTGCAATAGAAATTATTTTTTTGATTAATCCTTTTTTCATATTAGCTTAAAATTATTTTTTTTATGGGGTTAACATATTGATCAATATCACCAGCTCCCATTGTTAAAAGTAACTGAGGTTTATTTTTTGAAATTATTTCCAAAACATCATTAATTGTGCACGATACTACTTTTGTGTTTTTTATCTTATTCTGTATTATTTTACTTGTTATTCCTTCTATGGGTAATTCTCTCGCAGGATAAATATCCAGTAAATACAATTCGTCAAGTAAAGATAAGGATGATGCAAATCCATCAACAAAATCGCGTGTACGAGTGAAAAGATGAGGTTGGAAAATGCCAGTAACTTTTTTATTTGGGTACACTTCTTTTACTGATGAAATAAATGCTTTTAACTCCTCGGGATGATGTGCATAATCATCAATGTAAATATTTTTAGAATTTGAAACCTGAATATCAAAACGTCTTTTTACCCCTTCAAATGTGGCTAATGCCGATTTAATATCTTCTGGTTTTATTCCTTCCCATAAACAGATTGATGCAGCAGCAACAATATTTTCAATGTTAAACATTCCGGTAATTCCAGGTGTAATATTTTCAATTTTACCCCATGGAGTATTTAAACAGAATGTAAACAATCCTTTGTTTAATGTTATATTTGAAATAGTGCAATCTGCTTTTTCTCTTACAGAATATGTTGCGATTTCTGCATTTATTGCAGGAGGAACAAATCCACTTTCTTTTTTATATAAAAGTTTGCCATTTGTTTTAATACATCTTGTGAAGTCTGAAAATGCTTCATTTACTTTTTCGAAACTTCCGTAAATGTCCAGATGATCTGCATCAACTGCTGTTATTATTGCGGCAGAGGGGGTAAGTTGAAGAAACGACCGATCATATTCATCTGCTTCAACAATGGCTGTTTTACAATTTTCTTGGTGAAGAAAATTTGTTTCATAATTTTTTGAGATACCACCTAAAAAAGCATTACAACCTGTTTTCGAATGAGTATAGATATGTGCAATACATGTAGAAATTGTTGTTTTTCCATGTGTGCCAGCTACAGCAATCGTTGAATATTCTTTAGTTATTTCACCAAGAATTTCGGCTCTTTTTTTAATATTAAAACCGTTATTTTTAAACCAGTTTAATTCTGTGTGATTTTGTGGAATCGCCGGTGTAATTATAACTAAGATATTTTCATTATTCGATCTATCCTTAAATACATCAGAAATTAATGAAATATTATCAGAATAATGTATACTAATCCCAGTTTTTTCAAGTTCAATACATAACTCGGTTTGAGTGCGGTCATATCCTTCTACAATGCAGCCACGAAGCTTAAAATACTTAGCTAAAGCGCTCATGCCAATGCCGCCAATACCTAAAAAATAAACATTATGTATATTGTTCAGATTCATTAAGGATGTGATTCTATTATTGAGATTATTTCATTGGCGATTTTTTCTGCAGAATTGGTTACAGCCATTTTTCCGCAATTATCGCGATAAACATTTATCAAAAACTCGTCTTTAAGTAATTTTATTACTTCGTCAACTAATTTCTCTGGAGCTTCTGCATCTGTTATCATCATTGCTGCATCATTCTTAAATAATGCCATTGCATTTTTAGTCTGATGATCTTCTGCAACATTTGGTGATGGAACTAAAATAGAGGGTTTTTTTACTATGCAAAGTTCTGATATTGTACTTGCACCAGCTCTAGAAATAACAACATCTGCAATAGAATATGCAAGATCCATTCTTGAAATAAAGTCAGCAACTTTTATTTCATCATTATTAAATTTTGATGCACTTTCTTTTGCTTTATAAAAGTAATCTTTACCAGTTTGCCATATTAGTTGTAATTTGTTATCTGCGATTTTATTCAATCCAGCCTCAATACTACTGTTAATTGTTTTTGCACCCAAACTTCCACCTATAACTAATATGGTTTTTTTATTTCCTTGTAATCCAAAATGTAAAAGTGCTTCTTCATGTTTTTTCCCTGTAGTGTCTATAAGATCTTGTCTAACTGGATTTCCTGTAAATACAATTTTTTCTTTCGGAAAGAATCTTTCCATATTGTCATATGCAACACAGACTTTATTTACTTTGTTACCGAGAATCTTATTTGTTACACCTGCAAATGAATTTTGTTCCTGAATGAGTGTTGGAATATTCATTCTTGTTGCAGCTCTTAAAATTGGACCTGAAGCAAAGCCACCAACACCAACGACTATATCCGGTTTAAATGATTTTATTATTTTTCTAGCTTTAATAATACTAACAAGAAGTTTGTAGAAAAAGGAAATATTCTGAAAAGTTAGTTTTCTTTGAAAACCTCTTACTGGTAATCCAATTATTTTATATCCTGCTGCAGGTACTTTTTCCATTTCCATTTTACCTTCGGCACCTACAAAAAGTATTTCGGTATTGCTATCTTTCTGTTTTAAAGCATTAGCTATAGAAATAGCAGGAAAAATATGTCCTCCTGTTCCTCCACCGCTAATAATTACCCTAAGATTTTGCTTCTGCATACTCATGTTCGGGAGTTTTAGTTACACTTTGACTTACGCTTAAAATAATTCCAAAAGCAGCACTTGTGAAAATTATTGATGTTCCACCCATGCTAACTAATGGCATAGTTTGTCCTGTTACGGGGAATAGATTTACTGCAACAGCCATGTTTATAAATGCCTGAAAGATGAGACTTAATGCCAGTCCCATTGATAGAAATGCAGCAAATGCACTTGATGACTTTCGGACTATAACCCCCGCTCGATAAAATAACAATATATAAAGGAAAATAATTCCAAACGGAATAAATATTCCATATTCTTCAATTATTATCGCAAAAATAAAGTCTGAATAAGGATGAGGCAGGAAGTTTCTTTGAGTACTGTTACCCGGTCCTTTCCCAAACAAACCACCAGTGGCAATAGCAATTTTTGATTGCTCAACCTGAAAATTTTCCTCACTCTGACCACTAACAAAGTTTTCAATTCTTTTTTTCCATGTGCCAATTCTACCTTGTTTTTGTTCAGGAAGATTTATTGCAATAAGAATAAAAATTATTAAACCTACAAGTCCAATTCCAATTACAGCAAGTATATATTTTATTTGTACTCTACCTAAAAATAACAAAATTAAAGAAGTTCCAAAAAGCATTGCTGCTGTTGAGAAGTTTGCCGGTAAAATTAATCCACACACTATAAGTATCCACACCATTATTGAACGGAATCCGGTTTTAAAATCTTTAATATTACCCTGGTTTTGTGCAAGAAAACGGGCTATATATAATATCAATGCAAACTTTGCAAAGTCTGAAGTCTGAAATGATATTCCTGTTCCTGGTAGAGTCATCCAACGCGAAGCTTCATTTAAATTGGTTCCTTTTATTAAGGTCCATGCCAATAATGGAATCGAGATATATAATAACAGCTTTGAGATTTTTAGATAAAAATTAAATGGAATTCTATGAGTAATGAAAATTATTACTAAACCAAGAAATAATAAACCACCATGTCTGGTTAAATAATAAAGTGTATTTCCATCCTGATATTTAAATGCAAGAGTTCCTGTTGAGCTGTATACTGCAAGAATTGAGACAATAGAAAGCAGGGCAATCACACCCCAAATGACTGCATCACCTCTAAATAATTTTGCAACAGCTTCTTTCATCTATTTAATATTATAAATCTCTAACAGCTCTTTTAAATTGTTTGCCTCTGTCTTCATAACTGTCGAATAAATCAAAACTAGCACAAGCAGGTGATAACAAAACAACATCACCTTCGTGGGCAAGATAGTACGAAGTTTTTATTGCTTCAGCCATAGATTTGGTTTCTACTTTTGGAATATCCAAACCTTCAAATGCTTTTAAAATTTTTGAATTATCGGTACCAAGACAAACTATAGCTTTTACTTTTGCTTTTACTAAAGCATTAAGCTGACTATAATCATTGCCTTTGTCAACTCCACCAACAATCCACACAAGTGGTTTTTTCATGCTTTCTAAAGCATACCATGTAGAATTGACATTTGTTGCTTTTGAGTCATTTATAAACTCGATACCACGCACTTTCAGAACTTTTTCTAATCTGTGTTCAACAGCCTGAAAATCCATCAGACACTCGCGAATTACATCTTTGCGAATTCTTAATAAATGCGCTGCTATACCTGCTGCAAGCGAATTGTACTGATTGTGTTTTCCTTGTAAAGCTAATTCTTGTATTGACATGTTAAAGGGGTTATTATTTAGGTTAATTTTTAATTCGTTTTCATGAACATATCCACCATTATCTATTTCTTTTGTTATTGAAAATGGTATAAGTTGTGATTTAAGATTTCTTTTTTGTAGTTCTTTTAAAATAACTTCGTCATCAATGCAGTATATGAAAATATCGTTTTCAGTTTGGTTTTGTGTTATCCGGAATTTGCTGTCAATATAATTTTGAAATTCATAATTATATCTATCTAAATGGTCCGGTGTTATATTTAAAAGAATAGCTATGTCTGCTTTAAATTTATGCATCTCATCAAGTTGGTAACTACTTAATTCCAGAACATAGTATTCAAAATTCTTTTCAGCAACTTCAAGTGCGAAACTAGTACCAACATTTCCGGCAACACCTACATTTAATCCTGCTTTTTTAAGTATATGATACAATAATAGTGTTGTTGTTGTTTTTCCATTACTGCCTGTTATGCATATTGTTTTGGCTGAAGTGTAACGTGAGGCAAATTCAATGTCAGAAACAATAGAAATACCTTTGTTACGAATAGCTTTAATTATTTCTGCTTTTTCAGGAATGCCTGGACTCTTGATAATTTCTGAAGCAGTTAAAATCTTATCATATGAATGTCCACCTTCTTCAAATGGAAGATCATATTTTTTTATTAACTCATGATATTTCTGTTTAATATTTCCATTATCACTAATGAAAACGTCAAAACCTTTCATGCGTGCCAATACCGCCGAACCTATTCCGCTTTCTCCTGCTCCTAATATGACAATTAATTCTTTCACTATCTCAATTTTAATGTAACAATTGTTATAACAGCTAACATAATGGCAATAATCCAGAAACGAGTTACTATTTTTGGTTCAACATAGCCTTTCTTTTGATAATGATGATGAAGTGGAGCCATTTTAAATAATCTTCTTCCTTCACCAAATTTGCGTTTTGTATATTTAAAATATCCTACCTGCATCATTACCGATAAATTTTCAACAAAGAAAATTCCACACAGAATTGGTAACAATATTTCTTTTCTAATTAGAATTGCAAATACAGCAATTATTCCGCCTATTGCTAAGCTTCCGGTGTCACCCATAAATACCTGAGCAGGGTAGGAGTTATACCACATAAATCCGACTGTAGCACCAATAAACGCACTGGCATATACCACCATTTCACCAGAATATGGGATATACATTATGTTAAGATAATCGGCAAAAATTATATTTCCAGAAACGTATGCAAGAATTCCAAGGGTTGTTCCAATTATTGCTGAAACACCAGTGGCCAGACCATCTAAACCGTCAGTCATATTAGCACCATTTGAAACGGCTGTAACAATAAAAATTACAGCTAAAACAAAAACTACCCAGACCCATTGTTTTCTGGCTGTTTCACTTAAAAATCCAAGTATATATTCGTAGTCAAATTCATTGTTTTTTAAAAATGGAATGGTTGTTTTTGTCGATTTTGTATCGTTTGCTTCCATGTATACAGCACGACTTTCAAATGCATTCGTAGATTGTGTTATTTCAGTTGATGGTTCTACAATGTTTGCACTTGCCTTTTCACGTATAACAATATCATCGCTAAAGTATATTGTTAAACCCAGAATTAAACCTAAGCTAACTTGACCTAAAATTTTAAATTTCCCTTTTAATCCCTGTTTGTTGTGTTTAAATACTTTTATATAATCGTCAAGAAAGCCCATTAATCCTAGCCATACTGTTGTTACTAACAGGATGATAATATATATGTTATGAATTTTAGCAAATAATAGTGTAGGAATAATAATGGATCCAAGAATTATAACACCGCCCATTGTTGGGGTTCCTTGTTTTTGTAATTGACCTTCAAGTCCAAGATCTCTTACAACTTCTCCAATTTGTTTTTTCTGTAAGAAACGAATTATTTTTTTACCGAAAAGCAATGAAATAATTAATGATGTTATCAGAGCCATTGCTGACCTGAATGAAATATAATGGAAAACCCCGGCACCGGGAAAATCTATTTTATCTAAATATGAAAATAAGTAATATAGCATACTATTTCTTTTCTTTAAAAATTTCTTTTACAACTTCCCTATCATCAAAATGGGTTTTTACTCCGTTAATTTCCTGATAAGTTTCATGACCTTTTCCTGCAATCAGAATCATATCTCCTTTTGTTGCAAATTGACATGCGGCACGAATTGCTTCACGGCGGTCAATAATTGTCAATACTTTCTTAGATAATTCAGCATCAAGACCTGTCTTCATGTCTGCAATAATATTTTCCGCTAATTCACTGCGTGGATTATCTGCTGTTAGAATAACTTTATCACTTAGCTCTGCACTTACTTTTGCCATTACAGGACGCTTTGTTTTATCACGATTTCCGCCTGCTCCAACTACTGTTATAATTTTATTGTCTTTTTTTACAAGTAGTTTTATTGTTTGTAATACATTTACAAGTGCGTCGGGAGTATGTGCATAGTCAACAACTGCAGTACACCCATCAGATGAAGTAAAATATTCAAAACGACCATCTACAGCAGTTAAATCGCTTAGCTCTAACATTATTTTTTCTTTATCTGCATTAAGTAATATTGCTGTTGAATATATTGCCAGAATGTTACTTGCATTAAATTTTCCTATTAATCTTGTCCACATTTCTGTGTTGTTAATATTTAACAACATGCCATCAATATGACTCTCCAGAATTGCTGCATTAAAATCTGACATCGAATGAAGCGAATATGTTTTAATATTTGCTTTTGTATTTTGAGTCATTACTTTTCCGTTCTTGTCGTCAGCATTAGTTAGAGCAAAAGTGTTTACAGGTAAATTGTCGAAGAATTTCTTTTTTACTGATAAATATTCTTCAAATGTTTTGTGATAATCTAAATGATCATGTGTCAGATTTGTAAACACACCGCCAGAAAAATTTATACCATTTATTCTATGTTGAGCTATTGAATGTGAACTTACTTCCATAAAGCAATATCTGCAACCGGCTTCAACCATTTTATACATTAGTTTCTGAATCTGAACTGCATCAGGGGTTGTATGTGTGCTATCAAAAGATTTAGAGTCTACATAATTAACTACAGTAGAAATTAATCCTGAACGGTGACCCATTCTGCGAAATAATTTATATAACAATGTAGCGATTGTTGTTTTACCATTTGTACCTGTTATTCCAACAACTTTCAATTTTGAAGACGGATTATCATAATATGAAGCTGCTATTGGTCCTGCAAGTAAAGTTGTATCACCTACTTTTACGTAAGTGATTTCAGGTTTTGTTTCAGCTGGAATATCCTCACAAATAATAGCTTTTGAACCGCCTTTGATTACCTGATCTATAAAACTATGTCCATCAACCTGTGCTCCACGAATTGCAATAAATATTGAGTTATTTGTTACAAAACGCGAATCGATGTAAATTTTATACACAGAAACATCAGGATTACCAACTATTTGGATAACCGGAATGTTTTGCAATATTTCAGATAATTTTTTCACTTTAACCTAATTCAATAGTTATTGTTTGACCATTATATGTTTTTGTCCCAGCTGGAATAGACTGAGATTTTATTATTCCTTTTCCTGTTGGTTTAACTTGTAATCCGCAATTCTCAAGTAAAAACAGTGCATCTCGCAATCCCATTCCTATAACATTAGGCACCTGATTTGGTTTTACACTTGTGTTTTTAAGAATTATTCCTTTTTGATTTCCTGTAACTGCCACCCAATCAGAAGTGATTGAGGTAGTTCTTGCAGATATTCCAATATTTTTATATAAGTATTCCAAATCTTGTTTATTTCCGTTTTTTGCAATCGGAAAATTGCTAGTAAGTGTTGATGCGATATTTAATGGTTTATGAATATCAATACTTGTAGCATAAACTTTGTCTGAAATCTCTTTAAAAACCGGACCTGCTACTGCACCACCATAATATGCACCTGTTGTTTTAAAATCAGGATCATTTATTACAACAATGCAACTATATTTAGGATTATCTGCTGGAAAATATCCTACAAATGAAGCTTTATAACTTAAATCTTTATATCCGCTCTTACCTTTTGCAACCTGTGCTGTTCCTGTTTTTCCGGCTATTTTATATAATGGACTTCTTAAGCTTTTTGCAGTTCCATTTTCAACAACACTTTCTAACATTATCTTTAGCTTTTTAAGTGTTTCGTTTGAGCAAATAGATGGTACAATAATTTCAGCAGGATATTCTTTAATTGTTTCACCGCGAAATTTAAGAGCTTTTACTAGTTTTGGTTTTACCATTCTGCCATTATTCGCAACTGCATTGTAAACTGTTAGAATTTGAAGTGGGGTTAATCTTATTTCGTATCCAACAGAAATCCAGGGTAACGATATTCCTGACCATGTTGAATCTGATGGATCTTTTACGAAAGGCATGCCTTCACCTTTAATATCTAATCCAAGTTTTTCGTTTAATTTTAATTTGTAAATTCTGTCAATAAAGCGATGTGGTTCTTTAGAAAAATAATGTGATATTATTTTTGATACTCCTACATTTGATGAAACTGCAAATACATCTTTTGCTGAAATATTGCCATAACCACCTTCATGAGAGTCTTTCATTTTTGATCCATAAAATACAGCAATACCGTTACCTGTATTTATTGTATCGTCTAGTTCAATAAAGCCTTCTTCAAGGGCTGCCAGCATTGATATTAACTTAAATGTAGATCCAGGTTCTGAACTTTCTCCAATTGCATAATTGTAGTTGTCGGCATAACCTGTTGGGTCTGTCTCTGTTTTTTCAAGATTTGCAATAGCCTTAATTTCTCCTGTTTCAACTTCCATTAATATTGCGCATCCATGGTGAGCATTGTTAGCAACAAGCTGTTTTAATAGTGCGTTTTGTGCTACGTCCTGTAAGTTTATATCGATAGTGCTGAATACGTCATAACCGTCCTGAGGTTCAACTTCGTTGCCGTTATTAACTGGCATCCAAATGTTTCCTGCAAGTTTCTGCATTAATTCTACACCTTGTTTTCCCCTCAGATATTGATCGAAAGCACCTTCAATCCCAACAACTACTCTTTCTTTTGTTACGTAACCGATTGTTCGTGAAGCTAACATGCCAAATGGCTTGGCTCTTCTGCTTGTTTGAATTGCAATAAATCCACCTTTATTTTTTCCTAATTTGAAAATAGGAAATTCTTTCATTTTTTTAAGTTCTGAATATGTAACTTTTCTTTTTATTAATTGATATCGACTTCCTGTTTGATATGCAAGTTTTAGAATGGATTTGTATTCTGCAGCAGTTTTATCACCAAAAAGATTCGCTAAACAAATAGATAGTGAATCAACATTTGCTCTGAAAAATTCTTTTTTTATTCCCTCGGCTTTAGTGTCAAATCTTATTTCGTATAAAGGAACTGAGCTTGCAAGAACCCTACCGTCGCCTGAGTAAATCTCTCCGCGCATAGGTTCAATAATTATATCTTTTTTTGTAAGTTCGCTGGCTTTTGATTTCCACTTATTGCCTTCAACAACTTGTATATAAAGAATTCTGCCCATGATAATAATAGCAAAACCTCCCATTAAAATATAAAGGAGTGCCATTCGCCATAATATATCTTTGCGCAGTTCTGCCATTTATTCTTTTTCTTTTACTATTATTTTTTTTGGTGGGTCTATTGATTCTGAAAGTCCCAGTTGATTTGTTGTAACTAATTTCACAACTTCACTTTGTTGACTTAGTTGCATTAGTTCTGATGTTACTGATATTTGTTCAGCTCTTAATTCTTTTAATTCGGTTTTTAGTGTTTCTGTATTTCTGACAATTTTTTCTGCAGCATATCTGTTGGCAATAAAAGCTATTGCGATTAATGTTAAGAAAAGAACAAATGGAAATTGTTTTCGAAGAATTTCTTTAGAAAGTAATGTTCCGTCCATTAAGGCTCTGAAAGGATTGGAGCGTGAATTCTTCTGCTCTTCCTTGTTAGAGTTTTCTGAAACATTAGTTTCTTCTGTTACTTTATTTTCAATATTTTCTTTTTCCTCAGTCATTTTTAATTGCAATTCTTAGTTTTGCACTTCTTGCTCTAGAGTTTTGATTTATTTCTGTTTCGTTAGGAATAATTACTTTGTTATTAAATACTTTAAAAGGTAATCTATTAATATTTCCAAACACATCGCTCTCAGTTTTTCCCTCAAAGTTTCCAGATCTCATAAAATTCTTAACCAACCTGTCTTCTAATGAGTGATATGTTAGGATTACTAACCTACCGCCTGATATTATCATTTCTGGAGTTTGTTCTAACATTTCGCGCAATGCTTCCATTTCGGCATTTACTTCAATTCTTAATGCCTGAAAAACTTTTGCTAAAAATTTGTGTTCGAAGCCTTTGGGAGTGAGAGGTAAGAGTGCCTTGCATAAATCAAAAGTCGTTTCAATAGTCTTTGCATTACGGGCTTTTACTATTAATCCTGCTACCTGATGAGCATTCCGAATTTCGCCATATTCATAAAGAATATTTGATAATTTTTCGGGTGCCAGTGTGTTAACAAGATGTGCTGCGGTTAGTTTTGCCGATGTGTTCATTCTCATATCTAACAAGCCTTCACTTCTAAATGAAAAACCTCTTTCTGTTTTATCGAAATGATTTGACGAAACACCTAAGTCTGCAAAAATTCCGTTAACTTTTTCAAAACCCAGATACAACAAAAAATTTTTAAAGAACCTGAAATTCCCCTGCACAAAAACAAAGCGTTCATCTTTAATTGCATTTTGCTTTGCATCTTCATCCTGGTCGAATGATATTAACTTTCCTCCCTTTAATTTTTTTAATATTTCACCGGAATGTCCACCACTGCCAAATGTTAGGTCAACATAAATTCCTTCCGGATCGATATTTAAACCTTCAATACTTTCATTTAAAAGAACGGGAGTATGGTATTCTGTCATTCTTCATTATTGTTCAATGGTCCACCAAGAATTTTTTCAGCTAATGATGCAAAATCGTCTTCGTTCATACTGCCACTTTCATAAATTGCTTTATCTAAAACTAAAATTCTTCCATCTTGTCCGGCAAGTACTACATCTCCGGTAATAATTCCAGCCCATTCGAGTAATCTTCTGGGAACAAGCATTCTATTGTTGGCATCAAGTATAATTTCTGCAGTGCCCTTATAAAATTCTCGTAAAAACTTGTTATGGTCTCTGTTGTAAGGGTTAATGCGGCTTCTTAACATTTTAACCTGTCTTTCCCATTCGTCCATAGGGTAAAGAACAAGGCACTTTTCGAAAATATCTTTTTTTACCACAAACCTGTCCTGAACGGTACCACCCATCTGTTTTTTAAAGGCAGAAGGAAGCATGATTCGCCCTTTGGAATCTGCTTTGCAAGGATAATCGCCTATAAACGTGGTCATAGCATTGTGAGATTAGAATTTTCAAAAATAAAAAAACTTTTCCCACTTTTTACCAAAATTTACCACAATTTCCCACAATGTTGATAACTTTTTAATCACCAAAAATTATTGATTGATTATCAGCTGATTGTAAGGGTGAGCTTTTTCTTGAAAAACAAAGTTCATTTTTATGAAGTAAATTTTTGTTTGATTACCTTTGAATTTGCCAAAGAATAATTAATAGTGATTTTTAATGCAGGAAAAGAGACGAGATAATGAAGCGGTAAAGATTGATGTTGAGGCTATTATTAAGGGGAAAAGTCCTCGAATGGCCAAAGCATTACCAAAATTTCTAATTCGTTACATTAAAAGAATATTACATCAGGAAGAAATTAATCGTTTTCTTGAGGAGAATAAGAACTTGTATGGAATTGATTTTGTTCGTGCAGTTCTCAAACTTTTTAGTATAACTCAGGAAGTAATAGGAATTGAAAATATTCCTAAAGACAAAAACTATCTTTTTATTGCAAATCATCCTCAGGGTGCAATTGATAGTATGTGTATGATAGATATTGTTTACGAAAATTTTGGTGAAACTCGCTTTATGGTTAATGATGTTTTGTTAAACCTTAAAAATTATGATCCTATTTTTGTTCCAATAAATTTATTTGGTGCTCAAAGTAAAGATGCAGTTAGAAAATTTGATGAAGTTTTTCAAAGTCCTTTTCAGGTTCTTTTTTATCCTGCAGGTTTGGTATCAAGGAAAATTAAAGGACAAATATTAGATCCCGAATGGAAAAAAAGTTTTATTAACCTTGCAATAAAACATAAACGTGATATTGTGCCAGTTTATATTCAGGCGAGAAATTCGGATTTTTTTTACAGGCTGGCTAGAATTAGAAAATTCTTTGGAATAAAAGCAAATATTGAGATGTTTTACTTACCAAATGAAATGTATAAACAAACTGGAAAGAAATTCACTTTAGTTTTTGGTCAACCTGTTTCTTATCTGTCATTTGACAAAACATATAGTTCAGCTTATTGGGCATCAAAAATGCAGAAATTGGTATATTCACTTAAGGAGAAAATTGTATGACACAGCACTTGATGAAACGAATTATTCCTCCGGTTTCTGTAAAATTAATTAGGACGGAATTAACACAGGATAAGTTTATTCGTCATTCGAATTATGGGAATAATCAAATATTTTCTGTTAATGCTAACAACTCGCCTAATATAATGTTAGAAATCGGCAGATTAAGAGAGTTAGCTTTTAGAAATGCTGGTGGTGGAACAGGAGAGGAGATTGATACTGACGAATGTGATTATGGTGAAAAGTCATATCAACAACTTATTGTTTGGGATCCAAAAAGAAAAGAAATTTTAGGTGGCTACAGATACATTCTTGGAAAAGAAGCACCTGTTGATTCAAATGGTAAAATTGTACTTTCAACATCATCACTTTTTAATTTCTCAGAAAAATTTTTGAAAGAATATATGCCATATACGATTGAGCTTGGAAGATCTTTTGTTCAACCAAATTATCAGTCAACAAATGCTGGGCGAAAAGGATTGTTTGCTCTGGATAATCTTTGGGACGGTTTGGGTGCTTTAACTATAATCCATCCCGATCTTAAGTTTTTCTTTGGAAAAGTAACAATGTATCCCGATTTTAATCGTAAAGCCCGTGATATGATATTGTTTTTTCTAAAAAAATATTTTACTGATACAGAAAATCTGGTTACTCCGATAATTCCTATTAAAGTTGAAACTTCTGATGATGAAATGGAGAAATTTTTTTCCGGAAAAGATTATCAGGAAAATTATAAAATACTGTCTCAAAATGTGCGGGCTTTAGGTGAAAATATTCCACCATTAATAAATTCATATATGAGTTTATCGCCAACAATGAAAACATTTGGAACAGCAATAAATTCTCATTTTGGCGAAGTAGAAGAAACCGGTCTTATTGTTACAATAAAGGATATTTATAATGTAAAAAAAGATCGCCATATTTTAACTTTTAAATTAGCAAACAGGGTTTTCAGAATCTAAAGTATTAGGAGAAGATTTCGTTAAAAATATTTATAGAAATTTTAACTTTGACAAAAATATAAATCAATAACTAAAAAAAATAATTTCATGGCACTAGAAAAAAGACTGTTCGATGGTAAAACATTAGGAATTTTAACAGGTGGTGGCGATACTCCGGCACTAAATGCAAGTATTGAAGCAATTAAAAGCCGTGCTTCTGTTCTTGGATATAAAGTATATGGTATTAGAAAAGGATGGAAGGGTTTACTTGGAGATGGCGATATTGTTGATTTAAGTCTTCAACCTTATGATGGCGTTTATGGCGGTACTGCACTTAGAAGCAGTAGAACTAACCCGTTCGGTGGTTCTGGTAATAGTCGCGTTGGCGAAATAATGAATAATCTTAAACGATATAAAATTGACGTTTTGGTTACTATTGGTGGTGACGATACAAATGGTGCTGCTAAAAAATTATATGAACAAGAAGGTATTCCTGTAATTGGTTTTCCAAAAACAATAGACAATGATTTAAAAACAAAAACAATTCATAATTATAACGGACATTTAATTGAAGGCGTTGTTTGTCCCGGATTCCCATCTGCAGCTAAAGGAGTTGCTGAATTTACTACAAGATTAGCAACAACTGCTGAATCTCATTCCAGAATTATTGTTTTAGAAGTTATGGGTAGAGATGCAGGTTGGCTTACAGGAGCAGCAATGATGGGTGGTGCAGAGATTTCTCTTATTCCAGAAATTCCAATCACTAAAGAAAAAAAGGAAGAGTTTTTTGCAAAAGTTAATGAAGCATATCTGCGTTCCAAGAAAAATTATTTAATTGTTGCAGTTTCTGAAGGTACACGCTGGTATCAAGATAAACTAGACAAAGTAGATGTTGTTTATGCTTCAAGTGAAGTTGATGAATACGGACATCCTCGTTTTGGTGGTATTAGTGGTGTAATTGCAAGTGAAATTGAAAAGAAAGTTGGAATTCAGGCACGTGCACAAAATGTTGGATATTATGCTCGTTCCGGAGAATGCAGAAATTACGATAAAAAATTTGTAGGAGTGCTTGCTGATAAAGTTGTAGATTTGTTACTACGCGAGGATTATGGAAGAATGCCTGTAATGTCAAAATTATCTACTTTCCAGGAAATAGAAGAATATCATATGGATACAATTGATATGGGAAAAATTGGTAATCAACCATTACCATTCGATTATTTTGATAAAGAAGAATACCATTTCAATGAAAAGTATATGGACTTTTTATCTTATTTTATTGATAAACCAAAATCAATAAGATTTGATTATAATTTCCCTAAAGTAAAACCAATGTATTAATTTAAATAGAATGTCACTCTGAGGTTCTCGAAGAGTGAGGAATTGTCATCCTTCGAGAGTACTTCGTCAGACTTAGTGCAAGCCCTCAGGATGACTCTTGTAATAACATGAGTTTCGCTTTGTTTTATGAAATTATAAATAATTTACTTTGTTATTAAGAAAACCTTAAAATATAATAATATGTACAATAATTATCAGGCATTTTTACAAAAGGAATTAGATCAGATTAAAGAAGCTGGTTTATATAAAAACGAAAGAATTCTTGTTGGTCCACAAGGTGCAGAAATAAAAATAAGTACTGGCAAAACAGTATTAAATTTTTGTGCAAACAACTATTTAGGTTTATCAAATAACAAAGTGCTAATAGAAGCAGCAAAAAAAGCATTAGATAGCCATGGATATGGAATGTCGTCTGTAAGGTTTATCTGCGGAACTTCTGATATTCATAAAACATTAGAGAAAAAGATTGCAGAATTTTTTGGAACAGATGATACTATTTTATATGCAGCTTGTTTTGATGCAAACGGTGGAGTTTTTGAACCTCTTTTTGGAGAAGAAGATGCTATTATTTCTGATTCATTAAACCATGCTTCAATTATTGATGGTGTTCGTCTTTGTAAAGCTGTTAGATACAGATATGAGAATGCTGATTTGGCTGATCTTGAAAAACAACTTCAGCTTGCACAGGCTCAACGTTTCCGTGTGATTGTTACAGACGGTGTTTTCTCGATGGACGGAAATGTAGCTCCACTTGATAAAATTGTAGTTCTTGCCGAAAAATACAACGCACTTATAATGGTTGATGAATCACATTCTGCAGGTGTGGTTGGAAAAACAGGGCGTGGTGTTACCGAAGAATTTAATTGCCGTGGTAAAGTTGATATTTTTACCGGAACATTAGGCAAAGCATTTGGCGGAGCAATTGGTGGATTTACCACAGGTCGTCAGGAAATAATAGACATGTTAAGACAACGCTCACGTCCGTATTTATTTTCAAATTCTATTCCTCCTGCTGTTGCTGCTGCAGGTATTGCAATGGTAGATATGATGAATTCAACATCTCAGCTTCAGGATAAACTTCATTTCAATGTGAAATATTTTGGAGAAAAAATGCAGAAAGCTGGTTTCGATTGTAAACCTACACAATCTGCAATTATAGCTGTTATGTTATATGATGCAAAACTTTCTCAGGAGTTTGCTGCTAAACTTTTAGAAGAGGGTATTTATGTTATAGGATTTTATTTTCCTGTTGTTGCAAAAGGAAAAGCAAGAATTCGCGTACAGCTTTCAGCTGCTCATGAAGTAGAGCATTTAGATAAATGCCTTGCAGCATTTACAAAGGTTGGAAAAGAATTGGGAGTTATTAAATAAGATATACTTGTTGTAAATAAACACATAGGAGTTACAGCCTCAGCTGAGCAGGAAAAAATAGTTTATTTATATTCATTTTATAATAAAAAACACTCTAAAAAATATAGGGTGTTTTTTTTATGTCATTAAAATAAAATTATTTATATTTGAATAAATTAGTTGATTAATATAATTCAGATTGCTTTTAAATTTATATCTAAAAACAATGATTAAAATAATTTTTACTTTAATAGTATGCTTTGTTACATTATTATCGGGTATTTGTCAGAGAATTGATAATTTTAAACCATTGCAGTCTGTTGGAAAAATACCTCAGGATTTTATACAATTATCTTCAGTTAAATATTTAGATGAAGAGAAGAAAATTGACAGAAGTGAGAGTTCTTCGAGGATAATGCTAAGAAAGAAATTTTTGTTACAAAGTAATTTTTATATTGAGTTTTTATTAAACTCAGGTTTTGTAATATTTAATGATAGCTTAACAAATTATATAAACAGTGTTGCTGATCACTTATTAATTAAAGAACCCGAATTGCGAAAGCAACTGCGCTTTTATACCATTAAATCATCAGAGGTAAATGCTTTTGCAACAGACAAGGGAATTATTTTTGTTACTGTTGGATTGCTTTCTCAACTTCAGTCTGAAGCACAGCTTGCGTGGATACTCTCTCATGAAATTATTCATTTTAAAAACAATCATAATATTGAAACTTATTTAGAGAATCAGGAGATAATAAAAGGAGAGGGTGAGTATTCCAAATCAACCAAGACAGTAAAACTATCTGCTATTTTTAAATATAGTCACGAAAACGAGTCGGAGGCTGATACAAAAGGTTTAGAAGATATTTATAGTAAATCTGATTATTCAAATGAAGATGTAAGAGATGTATTTGATGTTTTGTTATATTCTTATTTGCCTATTGAAGAAATTGATTTTGATAAGAAATATTTTGAAACAGAATTGTATAAATTTCCTGATAGTTATACTCCTTCAGAGCTAAAGCCAATTACAGCAATTGAAGGTTATGATGATTCAGAAAGTACACATCCTAACATTAAAAAAAGAAGAGAGCTAATAAATAGCACTTTTGATAAATTGCCAGAAAAGAAAGGAAAAAGTTTTTCTGCATTCTCAAAAGAAAAATTTAATAACATCAGGCAGATTGCAAGGTATGAGTTATGTAATATTTATTTAACAAACTTAAATTATGAAGATGCAATTTATACTGCATTTGCTATAATGAAAAAGGATAGTTTTAATAATGAATATCTGGAATCAATTATTGGTAAAGGTATTTACGGTTTATGTAAATATAAGAATAATGGAAATTACAGTACAGCACATATTAAACCAAAATATACTGAAGGTAGCAAATATAATTTAGTTTACTTTTTTAATGAGATTTCAAAGAAAGAGTTAAATGTATTAGCAATATCATATTTATGGCAACATAAAAACATTTATCCTAATAATAAAGATTTTGCTCCTTTAGCCGACGATATGCTAAAAGAACTTGTATTTGTTAACAAATTGTTACCTGATAGTTTTTATTTACGAAATGAAATAATTGCAAGTACTGAAAATACTGCAGATACCTTAACAGATGCGGAGATTGCAAAATTGGATAAATACGAGAAAATAAAATATAAAAGAAAAAAACAAATTGCAGCTAATCCAACTTCATCAAATTACAATTATGCTCTTTCGGATATAATAAAAGACGAAAAATTTGTTGCCGATTTTGATAAATATAAAAAAGAGTATAATAAGATAAAAGATGCTGAATCTTCAGAAACAATTATTTCTTATAAAAGTGAGCAACCTACTAAAAGAGAATTGAGATTTGGAAAAAAACTAGGTGTTGATAAAATAGTTTTTGTAAATCCATATATATTAATTTCAAAGAAGGAAAATGGTAAAAATGAATTAGATTTTTTAACCTCTGAAAAGCAGGAAGCATTAATTTTTGAAAAGATTAAACATTATTCTGATAAATTAGGTTTATCAGTAGAGATATTGGATAATAAAGTATTTACAGAAAACGATATTAATTTGTTTAATGATGAAGCATTACTTTCTAATTGGATGTACGAACAAAGTGCTCATAATGACACAAGTTTTTATAATTGCTTTTCATATAAAATGAAAGAGTTAGCTCAAAAACATAATACCAATTATTTTGCCTGGATGGTATTAGATGTTAGTCCTACAAGAGGCTATGCAAGATTTGGAAAATTTCTAAAATATTCAATTTCTTTATTCGGAATACCATTAGGCTTTTCTGAATTAATAAAATCATATAACAATAATAGTTTTAATATTATTATTTACGATGTTTCAAAAAACAAACTCGTTTATAGTCAGACGTCAAATATTCAATGTGTTAAATCGGATGATTATATTAATGCAGTTTTATATAACTTCTTATTCGAAATAAAATCTAAACAAAAGACAAAATGAGAGTTATAATTTTAAGTTTATTCTTATTAATATCTTTTGTGACATTTTCACAACCTGCAGGATATTTGGGTAAAAGGTTTACTGTTTCCTTTGAAGCTCTTGCTGGTCCTAATTATTTAAATATAGTTGGACTAACAAATCTTCATAATAGAAGTTATAATTATCAGGGAGCTTCTAATAAAACATCTGTTTCTGAAGCCAATGCTAATTTTAATTTTAATGGTGCATTAACTATTGATTATGTTGTTGGAAAAACAAAATCAAGAGGGATAAGTATTGGGCCGATTGACCAAACAATGTATTTTGATGATTATAATATGGACACTGTATATGGTAATGCAACACAAGTGTTCTTTGTTAATAATGCAAAACTTTCAGGCTTTAATGTTGGAGCTTATGTAAAGTATTTTAAAAAGCAGCAGGTAGCACCTTTGGGAGAGTATTATAAATTTGAATTGATCTATTCAAATGTTATGGTTAAATCAATTGATAAAAAAGCAGAAATATATAAGCAAAGTAAAGCTAAGTTTGATCCTATTTCAACATTCGGATTTGCCGTAACATATGGTAAAAACAGAATATTTTGGGATAAAGTAGTTTTAAGTGCAGGTATAACTTTGGGAGCAAGATTGAACTTTTTCTCAACCCCATTTATTTCTACCTTTGCTGGTGAAAGCTATTATGCAGATAATGAATTAAAAAAGGCGGTTGGTTTCTGGCACGGACAAAATCTTTTTTATAATTTACATTTAGGTGTAGGAATTTTACTTTTTTAAATGAGAAGATATATAAAATATAACATTATACAATTAATACTAATTTTATTATTAACAAATAGCAATTATTTATTTGCTCAACCCTCGGGTTATTTGGGAAAAAGGTTTACATTATCATACGAACAGCTTACAGGTCCTAATGTATATAATTTAATTAATGGTGGCATTCTTGAAGATGATTATTATTACGAAGAAACAAATGCAAACTTAAACTATATTGGGTCAATTACAGCTGATTATATTTTAACAAAAACTAAATCAAGAGGTGTAAGTTTAAGTTTAATAGATCAGACAATGTATTTTGGTGATTCTTATGAAGTGGTAGATCCTATTAATAGTAATATAATTGGCTATTCTATTATTAATAATGCAAAATTATCAGGAGTTACTGTAGGTTTATATGCCAAATATTTTAAACGGGAAAATATTGCTCCATTGGGAGAATATTACAAATTTGAGTTTTTATATTCAAATTACAAGATTAAGTCAATGAATACTCATAGTAGATTGTATACAGAATCTGGTGGTGCAAAAGAAATTTATAATACTCTTGGTTTTGCAGTAACATTTGGAAAGAATCGTATTTTCTGGGAAAGAGTTGTAATTAGTAGTGGAATAACTGTTGGGTTTAGGCTAAATTTAATTCCAATTAAAAATGCTTTAAAGGGTGAATATAACGACAGAGCAAGTGAGATACTAAAAGATTCTGCTCATCAATGGCATGGGCAGAATCTTTTATATAATTTACACTTGGGTGTAGGACTATTGCTTTTCTAAAAAATTAGAAAGTAACTTTTATTAAAATATCTTCCTTTTTCTTTTTATAAGACTCAAAAATAAATGAGTTAAGTGAAATTGGAATAATTCTGTTAACTGCAAACTGGAATATTTCTAAATCATCTTTTACATTTCTGGTATCAAGTATTGAGATTTTAGAAACTTTTCCATCGCTATCATTAACTTTGTATGCTGTTAAAAAACCTCCGGCACCATCAGTATGACCATCAGGAAAATCATTAATTGTTAAATCCATATTTTTAACATTATCCAAAAACATTAAATAATGGCAACCATCACCAAGCATATAGCTGTAAGACATTCCACCAATACCGGCTTTTCCTGTCTGTCTTTTTGGAAGTTTTTTCATCCATGCCAATTCACCTGATTTATCTATTTTTGTTATAAGCATATCATTATAGTGGTATGTATAATATGTGTATGATCTTCCGTTAGAATAAGATGTATGCGCTACAATATAATGTTGTTCGCCAACAATAATAATGCTACCATCGGCCTGAACCCTTAATTGTCTTAATTCAAGCTCCTGAAATTCAGCTTTATCATCTTTTTCTTTCTTTTCATTTCTCTTTTTTGTTTTTTCACTTACATATTGATTTAAAATATCTAATGGAATAGGATAGTTTTTCATATCTGAGATAGCTCCATCTTTAGAAATTTTAAATAATGTAATTCCATCGGCATCGTCAACATCAATTCCTTTATTTGTAAATCCGGTACAGATCATATAATCTTCGGTGCTTTCATATATCCAGAGTTTACTAATGAATTTACCCGCCATAGAAATCGGAGTTTTTGTTATTGTTCCATTTTCTTTTTCTATTCTGAGTAATTCTAAATGATAGTTTGGTTTATCGTCTTTAGTTTTATTCTTTGTGGTATTATCATCAAAAATTTTAGCTAAGATATATGCGTTACCTTGTGCATCTACAGAATAGTCTAGATTATCCATTTTCTTTTCTGTATAAGGCATTTTAATTTCTTTGCTCCATGCTTTTTCCATTCCTTTTCCTAAAACATAAAAGCCGATAACATCATAATTTAGCTCATCTTTTCTTTCTTCTGGTTTCAATCTGTATTGAATCATTAGTTTAGAGTCAGCAAATGAATACTGAAAATTAAATTTATTTACTACTCTATAGCTGTAAAACCCTCCAGCCAAAAGCAATCCGGTTATTTTCCCTTTTACTTTAAATAATAGTTTCCCTTCATCATTAATATTTCCTTTTTCAATATTTATTTCTTTATAAAAAAGTTGTTCGGTTTCATTTTGTTTATCCCACAATGAGTAAAATAAAATATGTTTTCCATCAAACTCACATATTTCTTCGAATTCAGCTCCTTTTGGTAATGAAAACTCAGAAATTTTTGCAAGGTTCATTTTGTCAATTCCAAGAAGTTGTACTGTGTTATCTTTAAGTGCTAAAATGTTTTCATCATTTCTCAAGTAGATTTTTGTTTTAGCATCCACTACAGGGTAGGGTTTACTTATTTCAATCTTGGCTTTTTGTTGAGAAAATGCAATAGTAAAACTAATGCAAACGAATAAAAATGTAATAAAAATGTTCTTCATAAAAATAATTTTTTAGTTTGTATAATTTTTTGGAATAGGTTTTCTTTTACCAAAAGTATTAAATTGTTATATAATGCACAAATAATTAGTTGTTTTTTATATTTTGATTTTAATTACCAGTCATAAAATATGTTATAAAACATAACAATAATATTGGATGAGGATATAAAATATTTGTTAATAACGTTCAGATGATAATTATATGCAAGTTGTTATTTTATTTAAAAATATGCTATAATGTAACCTTAATAAGTATATCCTCTTTTTGTTTTTTATAAACTTCAAAAACAAATGAGTGAAGAGAAATAGGAATAAGCCTGTTAATCGAGAATTGGAAAATTTCTATTCCGTTTACATTTTTTGTATTTAATATTGAAAATTTAGAAGCTTCACCAGTTGCATCATTAAGTTTGTAGGCAGTTAAATATCCCCCCATTCCGTTTATGTGTTGTTTTGCAGATTCATCAGTGTCTAATTGCATGTTTTTAACATTATCTATATATAAGAAGTAATGACAATCTTCCCCTTCCATATATTTATAAGACATTCCACTCATGCCTGTCATTCCCTTTTGCTGTTTTGGTAGTTTCTTCATCCAGGCAAGTTGACCAGAGTTGTCAATTTTTGTTACCAAAATGCTATTAAAATGGTATATGATCTGCACATTTGAATACTGGTATCCAACTGATATTTTTGTTTCAATATAATATTGTTCGCCAATAATTATTATACTGCCATCTTTTTGAATTATTATTTGCCTTAGTTGAAGCTCTTTCATTTTTTCACTCTTTTCTTCTTCTTCACTTACAAAGGGATCATAATAATCTTCATTTTGTTCAATAATTCCTGCTGGTATCTGAAATTGATTTATATCATAAACTAACCCGTTTTTGTCAATCTTAAACAGAATTATTCCATCAACATTATCTGCTCTTTTACCACTAAAAGTGTATCCACAACATTTTATGTCACCCGATTCGATTTCATAAATAAATAAACTACCTAAAGATTTTTCTTCTAATTTTATTTGTATTTTAGAAATTGATTCATCTTCAGTTTCTAGCTTTAATAATTCAAGATGATAGTTGATTAATCCCAAATCGTCAACATTTTTTGTTGTGTTATTGTGGAAAACTTTTGCAAGAATGTATATGTTGTTAAGATTATCACCGTAATAGTCAAGCATGTCCATTTTTTTCTCTGTATATGGCATTTTGACTTGTTTTTTATATGCAACGTCTAAATTATTGTCAACAATGCAGAAACCAATAATATCATAATTAAATTCGTCTCTTTTTTCAACTGGGTTCAATCTGTATTGTATAAGTATTTTTGATCCTTTGCATATTTTTTGAAAGTTAAAATTATGGGAAACTCTGCCATTTACTTTTAAAATAAGTTTGCCTTCTTTATTAATGTTGCCATTTTCAATGTTAATGATTTTATAATACAGAAGTTCTGTTTCATTTATTTTATCCCAAACTGAATAAAATATAGCGTATTGATCATTTATTTCGCAAAGTTCTTCAATCTGTGCTCCATCAGGCAATTCATATTTTTCATTTTTTAGCAGGTTAAGTTTTTCTATTCCCCATAACTGAATGTTGTTATTTTTTATTGCCAAGATGTTATCTTCATTTCTTACATATTGTTTATTTTTACAACTAATAATGGGATATGGCTTACTTAATTCAATAATAGGTTTTTGCTGGCTTTTAACTATTAGTGCAGAAATAGAAAACAGAATTAAAAAGAATAAAGACGTTTTCATAAAATAGTTTTTCGTGTACTTATTATTAATTTGACTTCTAGGAATACATAATGATAAATAATTATTTTACTTTGTCAATAATTATATAAAAATAAATCAATTTGTTAGATTAGCAATTTTTTAAATAAAAAAAGGGTTCCTAAGAACCCTTTAAGAAACTTAAAACTTAGTTTAAGCTGCTTTTTCTGTTACTTTAACCCAAAAACGAAAATATTTCGCTTTTTTTGGATAAACTATTTTACCTTTTACAACAATGTAAGGGCAAAAAATTAATTTTTCCAATTGGCCATTTTTTAAACGAAATTGTATCATAAATACTTTCTTTTAAAAATTATTAACCATAACTGAATCTATCTTCAGAGTAGATTCTCTCAGGAATAGTCCAAACCAGTTGTTCATAAAAATTATTTGGTTTGGTAAAAGGAAAGTATTACTTTTGAATTGTCTAGAAACAAAAGGAACTTTTTCCTTAGAGCCGGGTACTATTCAATGCCTGGCTTTTTTATTGTTTTCTATCCGCATTTAGAATATCCGCAGGAGTTGCAGGTTAAGCAACCTTCCATATAAACTAAATCGTGTTGACCGCAATTTGGACATTGTGTTCCTGTTTTTGGTTTTGCACCATTAGGAATATATTTTTTAATCGCACGCTCTACACCGGTTTTCCATGTGTTAATGTTAGCATCGTCTAATTGCAACGAACCAACAAGATTTATAACGTCGGTAATAGGCATTCCATATCGTAACACACCGGAAATAAGTTTAGCATAATTCCAGTATTGTTTGTCAAACATTCTTGATAGTCCTTCAAATGTAGTACGGTAGCCGTGTTTGTCAATATACTGAAAATCGTAACGGGTATTTCCCTGATCGTCTTTATTTTTTATGATAATCCCTTTGTTAATAGGAGTTGGAATGTGTAATACATCATCATCAATAATACCAGTAAAGATTTCGTATGGTAATCCATCTAAAATTCCGATAAATGCAATCCACTTTTCATTATTGTTATTAAAACGAACAACATCAGCTGATAAAACTGTAGGACGTTTTTTTACTTCAAATGGTAATGTGTCGGGTTGATTGCCTTTCTTTTTATCTGTTGAAATAAGTACGCCTGAACGTGAACCTTCACGGTATACTGTTAAACCTTTACACCCACTTTCCCAACCAGTAAGGTAAACGTTTGCAACTAAATCTTCGTTTGCATCTTCCGGAAGGTTTACTGTTACGCTGATTGAATGGTCAACCCATTTTTGAATTCTTCCCTGCATACGAACTTTTGCAAGCCAGTCAACATCATTTGAAGTTGCCATGTAATATGGCGATTTTTTAACAAGTTCTTCAAGTTCTTCTTCATTGTATTTCATAACTTCAAACAATTCGTAACCATTCATCTCAAGCCAGGTAACAAATTTATGGTGAAATACATTGTATTCTTCCCAGTGATCGCCAATTTCGTCAGTAAAATTAACTTTTACATCTTTATCATTAGGATTTACTTTACGACGACGTCTGTAAACTGGACGGAATACCGGCTCAATTCCTGAAGTTGTTTGAGTCATTAAACTTGTTGTTCCGGTTGGAGCAATAGTTAATAGTGCAATGTTACGGCGACCGTGTTTTGCCATGTCCTTGTACAATTCAGGATCAGCTTCTTTGATACGTTGAATGAACGGATTATTTTTTTCACGTTCGGTATCGTAAATTTCAAATGCTCCGCGTTCTTTTGCACAAGATACTGATGAACGGTATGCTTCAATAGCAAGTGTTTTATGAACTTCAACAGAAAAATCTATTGCTTCATCACTACCATAGCGCATATTAAGTCCGGCAAGCATATCGCCTTCTGCGGTTATGCCAATACCTGTACGACGACCTTCCAGTGCTTTAATTTTAATTTTTTCCCAAAGTTGTGATTCAACTCTTTTTGTTTCGTCAATCTCAGGATCTGAGTTTACTTTATTAAGAATAGCTTCAACTTTTTCTAATTCAAGATCTATAATATCGTCCATTATGCGTTGTGCATGGTGAACGTGTTTCTTAAATAAATCGAAATTAAATTTAGCTTCCTTTGTAAATGGTTTTTCGACGTAGCCATAAAGATTAATTGCTAACAATCTGCAGCTATCATAAGGACATAATGGAATCTCACCACAAGGATTGGTTGAAACAGTTTTAAAACCTAAGTCAGCATAACTGTCAGGAACCGATTCGCGAATAATTGTATCCCAGAATAACACACCTGGTTCTGCAGATTTCCAGGCATTATGAATAATTTTTTTCCATAATGAACGGGCATCAATTTCTTTAGTTGTTGTAGGATTTTTGCTTTCTACAGGATATTGTTGTGTATATGTTTTACTTTCAATAACAGCCATCATAAACTCGTCATCTATTTTTACAGATACATTAGCACCTGTAACTTTTCCCTGCTCAAGTTTTGCGTTTATGAAATTTTCTGCATCAGGATGTTTTATAGAAACGCTAAGCATAAGAGCTCCACGACGACCGTCCTGAGCTACTTCGCGGGTAGAGTTACTATAACGTTCCATAAATGGAACTAAACCAGTTGAAGAAAGCGCACTGTTTAATACAGGACTACCACCAGGACGAATATGGCTTAAATCATGACCTACACCACCGCGGCGTTTCATTAATTGAACCTGTTCTTCGTCAATTTTCATGATACCACCGTATGAATCGCTTGGTCCGTCTAGTCCGATAACAAAGCAGTTTGAAAGTGATGCAATCTGAAAATGATTTCCAATTCCAGTCATTGGACTACCTTGTGGAACTATGTATTTAAAGTCACGCAATAATTCGTATACCTCTTCAACGCTTAATGGGTTTGGATATTTTTTTTCAATGCGTGCAATCTCACGAGCAATTCTCCAATGCATTTCGTCGGGATTTTTTTCATATATTTTCCCGTATGAATCTTTCAGGGCATATTTATTTGCCCATACTTTTGCAGCAAGTTCATCGCCCCTGAAATATTCAAGTGCTGATTGGAAAGATTCATCAAACTCGTAAGTGATTTGATTTACTTCGCTGGAAGTCTTTTGTTTAACTGACATTTCTTCTACAAACATTTGTTGTTTGGTTTTCTTTGAATGTGTAACTTATTGGTTAATAGCACAAATCATATTCTGATTTGAGTATTGCAATATATATCACTCCGACTCTTTTTACCAATCTACTTTTCAACATGATTATTAACAATAAAAACAATATGGTTTAAGTTAAAGATATAATGATAGTTATATAATGTTTGAAATTCTTTGTAAAAAAAACTAACAGAGTTATTAGGCATGTATTCATAGGCTTAATGATTTTTTAACAACAGATTGTTAAAAATATGGTTTGGAAGTAGGTAATTTTGGTATCGCAATGAAACAAAAACACATAATAAGATATTATAAGATTTAAATTGTTTTTCAAGATAAAAAATTATAGCGATAATTTTATATAAAAGTTTTGAGAATTATTTTTTGTTTTGAGTTTTAAAAGTTTTAAAAAAGTAAAATAAAAAATTAGATCTAATTAACGGAATATCAGATCTATGAAATTTGTTGTATGTTTTCATAATTATGAATTTAAATTATTGGCTTATAAGGCAACTAAAACAAATATTTTACGTCTTTATATAGTTAATTAGAAAAATATGAAAAGATTACTTTGCTTTATACCTCTTCTTTTAATTTTTGGACTTGTAAAAGCACAGGTTTATAATATTAATGAAGTAGCTGGAATGACCATTTCGACATGTGCAGGAGAGTTTAATGATGACGGTGGGCATGCCCACAATTGCTGAGGCCAACCTCCGGCGAATGCCTATTCGTCAAGCCAGGATTATACAGTCACATTCTGTTCGAATGATGTACTGAATACTCATATTCAGTTGTATTTTGCATATACTGATATTATGCCTTCTGATACATTATATATATATGATGGTGCGAATACAAGTGCACCTTTAATTGGAAAATATAATGATAATTCTGTTCCTGTTTTGGATTTAATGCCAATTCGTGCATCGCTTACAAATACATCTGGTTGTATAACCGTTCGTTTTATTTCTGATGGTTCTTCAGAAAGTAATGGATGGTCTGCTACTATTAGCTGTCATCAGGTTTGTCAGGAAGTTCTTGCAAATCTTAACACTATGCTTACAAGTCCAAGTCCTGACACGGGATATATTGCAATTTGTCCGGGTTCAGCAATTCATTTTGTTGGATATTCAACTTATCCGCAAAATAATTTAGTTTATAATCAAAGCGATAATACTTCAGTTTATAACTGGTATTTTGGCGATGGTGGTACAGCTATAGGACCTGTTGTTGATCATACTTATGCTCAACCTGGAGGATACACAGTATATTTAGAGATTACAGATATTCACGGATGCACAAGTACTAATAGTATTGATACAAGAGTAATAACTGCTGGAAATCCATTTCAGGAAATTATTGTACCGCCAACTATTTGTGCTAACGATACTGTAGATTTAATTTTTGCAGGAACCGGCACACCGGATGCTTCTATTATCGGAGATCCATATCACGAAGTTATTGATGTGAGTTTAGGTGTAAACGACACAACATTTTTACCTGACGGAACCGGTGTCTCATATACTACAGGTGTTACATTTAATTGTTTTGCTCCCGGGCAAACTTTAGATAATGCATGGGATATTGTTGGTATTTGCGCCAATATGGAACATTCATTTCTTGGAGACCTTGAAATTTCATTAATGTGCCCGAATGGACAATCAATAGTATTAAAAGAATACCCTGGTGGTGGTGGAGTATTTTTGGGAAATGCTCTTGATGATGAATTATTGGGACAGGGTGTTGGATTTACATATTGTTGGAGCCCTACTCCTATATTGGGAACAATGGTCGCTGAATCTGCTTCAGTTCCTGCTCAAACACCATTACCTGCTGGCGAATATGCTCCATTCGAAAGTTTTGCCGGTTTAGTTGGTTGTCCGTTAAATGGACTTTGGTCAATTAATGTTTCAGATAACTGGGCAATTGATAATGGTTATATTTTTTCATGGGAGATAGAATTTAATCCGTTAATTTCTCCGAGTATATGGGAATATACTATCCCCATTGCAACACAAGGCTGGACAAATGGTCCTCATATAATAAATCAAACGCCAACAAATTTAACAGTTAATCCGCCAACAGCAGGAGTATATGATTATACTTATACAATTGTTGATGCAGTTGGATGTGTTTGGGATACATCAGTTGCTTTAACAGCAATTGTTGCGCCTGTTGTTAATTTAGGTGCAGATAAAGTATTTTGCAACTCAACTGATCCTTATATTATAGATGCAGGAAATCCGGGATTAACTTATTTGTGGAGTGATGGCTCTGTTGCGCAGACTTTAAGTGTAAATACTACCGGTCACTATTATGTTACAGTTTCTAATGGATTATGCACAGCAGTTGATGATATTATTGTTATGTTTTCTCAGGTTAGTGTTTTAGGAAATGTTTCTAATGTAGCTTGTTATGGATATAATGATGGATCAATTGATGTGTCAGAAATTACAGATGCACCACCATGTACATATGCATGGAGCAATGGACCTTCGTCACAGGATATATCGGGTCTTACTGCCGGAATATATACTATAACTGTAACAAATTCTAAAATGTGTTCAGCTAGTGAACAATTTGAAATAATTCAGCCAAATAATATTGTTGTAGGAACAACACCTGATCCACATATTTGCATTGATCAGAATGCAAGTGTAATGGCTTCGGTTACCGGTGGTAATGCACCATACCAGTATTTATGGAGTAATGGAAATGCAACAAATAGTATATTTGTTACACCAACACAAACTTCTTCTTATTCGGTTTCAGTTACAGACGCCAACCACTGTCCGGCTGCCCCTGCTAATGTTACAGTATTTGTATACGATTCTTTAAAATTAGAATTAACTTCATCATCTGCTAAAATTTGTTTGGGTGAACCAATAATAATTTCAGGTAATTATAGTGGAGGAGTAGGTTCTCCTTATACATTAACAATTAACAGTGGTGAGATTATTTCATTACCATATAATTATTATCCTCCAGTATCACAGTCAATACAAATTTGTTTAAATGATGCATGTTCATCCCCACAAGTTTGCGATCAGGTCTCTGTTCAGGTAATGTCTGCACCATTTATAAATTTTCAGGCGGATAGTACTTTTGGTTGTGAACCACATATTGTTAATTTTACATCATGGGGAGATAATGATATAAAGGAATATCAATGGAATTTTGGAGATGATCAGAATAATGCTTTGTCATATCTTTCAAACCCGCAGCATGAATTTACTAACGATGGTTTGTTTAATGTTTCATTAACAGTTATAGACTCTTTAGGTTGTAAGAATACAGTTACTTTGGTAAATCTAATTCAGGTTTATCCAAAGCCTACTGCATCCTTTGTTCCGAATCCAGCAATGGCTAGTATATTAAAACCTATGATTCATTATAACAATATGTCAGAATTAAATCTGAATAACTACTGGATTTTTGGAGATGGCGATTCATCAATTGCAAAAAGTCCTTATCATAGTTTCCCGGCTGTTGGTGATTATAACACAACTTTAATTGTTGAATCTGAGAATGGTTGTCGTGACACTGCAGTTTACACTATTTCGATAATTAAAGAATATACTTTTTATGCGCCTAATGCAATTACGCCTGATAATGATGGAGCAAATGAGGTGTTTTATATAACTGGCTCAAATATCAGCGATAAAGATTTTCATTTATTTGTATATGACAGATGGGGCGAGGTAATTTTTGAAACAACAATGTTTAATCCTGAGAATCCAAGCCAATATTCATGGGAAGGCAAAGTAAAAGGTGGATCAATTGCACCAATAGGAGTTTATACATGGCTTGTAAATTATAAAGACACAAATGGAATTTCTCATGAGAAAACAGGCTCAGTTACATTAATAAGATAAAAATTTTATTAAAGGTATTTAAATCGCATAAAATAATAATTATGCGATTTTTTTATTTCCAGGATTTTCATAATCCGTTATTTTTTAGTATAATTGAATGTTTTTAAAAACAGAGAGGAAGGTACTGGTGTGTCATCCGGTCTTCAACACCGGCAGCAGACGGATAAAACCGGCTGTGGCAGGTTCGATTCCTGCCCTCTCTGCAATTTATTAAGAAATATATTTTGACAAAAATTTGTAATAAAAGCTCTGAACTTAAGAACCTGCCTTCGGTAGATAAATTAATAAATTTACCAGAGATAAAAGATTTGGTTAATGAGTATGGCCGGAAACTGGTTTTGTTTTCGGTCAGAAGTACATTAAAATATTTTAGAACAGAAATTATTAATGAAAAGCAATTTCCTGAAGTGGATGAGATAGTAATTTGTATCAAAAAAAATATTATAACAAATTACAATAAAAGTCTTAAAAAAGTTATAAATGCAACCGGTATAATTATTCATACTAATCTTGGAAGAGCGCCGTTTAGCGAAGATCTAATTAATGATTCCTTTGAAGTTTTAAAAGGTTATAACAATTTAGAATTTAATTTACAAAACGGCTCAAGAGGAAATAGAAATGACCATGCAACAGAATTACTTAAATACATAACAGGAGCTGAAGATGCAATAATTGTAAATAATAATGCGGCTGCAGTTTTATTATTGCTTAAAACTTTTGCAAAGGAAAAAGAAGTTATTGTTTCAAGGGGAGAATTAATCGAAATTGGCGGATCATTCAGGATTCCTGATATTATGGCAGCCTCTGATTGCAAAATGGTAGAAGTAGGAACTACTAACAAAACAAATATTGATGATTACAAAAAAGCAATAAATGATAATACTGCTGTTATTTTTAAAGCTCATAAATCAAATTATCAGATAACAGGGTTTACAAAAGAAGTTCAATTAAATGAATTGGTAGTATTGGCGAAAAAGAGTAGAGTTATTTTAATTTATGATTTAGGTTCAGGACTTTTGCAAACTAACTCAAACAAGCTCTTTGCGAATGAACCAACTGTTAAAGATGCAATAAAACTAGGTGTAGATTTGGTCTGTTTTAGTGGAGATAAATTACTTGGAGGTCCGCAAGCAGGAATAATTGTTGGTAAAAAGAAACTAATTGCAAAACTTAAAAAGGAGCCTATACTTAGGGCTTTAAGGGTATGTAAAACAACAATTGCATTACTCGAAACAGTGTGCAAATATTATTTAAATGAAAATGAATTAATAAAAAAGAATTTTGTTTTTAAAGTTTTTAATCGAAAACCCGAAGAAATTAAAACTATAGCTCAAAAATTCTCAAATGATTTAAAACTACACAATATAGAATCAGAAGTTGTTTCAAGTATTGGTCAGGCCGGTGGCGGTACGTTACCCAATGGTGAAATACCAAGTTTCTCTGTCAAACTTTTGGTTAATGGCAACAGTAAAGAAAGATCAGATTTTTCTGAAAAAATATATACTTCATTATTACACCATCAAAAACCTGTTTTGTCTGTATTAAAAAAGGGATTTATATATTTTGATATGCTGACAATTTTTGAGAATGATTTAAATGAATTAACAAATATTGTTGTTGAAGTTGTTCGTAACAAATAACAAAAAATGACATGAAGCATTTAATAATGGGAACAGCCGGTCATGTAGATCATGGCAAGACGGCACTTATTAAAGCGCTTACAAATATTGACTGCGATACACATAAAGAAGAAAAAATAAGAGGTATAACAATTAACCTAGGTTTTTCATATCTTAATCTTGATAACGGAGATTCAATCGGGATAATTGATGTTCCCGGACATAAAGATTTTATAAATACTATGGTAAGTGGTGCTTGTGGAATTGACTTTGTGTTACTTGTTATTGCTGCTGATAGTGGAATAATGCCACAAACAATTGAGCATGTTAATATAATTTCTGCATTGGGAATTACTAAAGGAATTGTTGCTTTAACTAAAATTGATTTGGTTGATGAAGAACTAGCAGATATGGCTAAATTAGAAATTATGGAATTTTTAAATAATACTCCATTAAAAAATATTCCTATTGTTGGTGTTTCTTCTTTTACCAATGAAGGGCTTGATAAATTAATAACTTGTGTTGTAGAATTAAGCTCTAAAATTGAAGAAAGAAAAAAGGGAGAATTATTTCGTCTATATATAGACAGAACATTTGCTGTAAAAGGAATCGGAACTGTTGTTACAGGAACGGTTTTAAACGGGAGCTTAATTGCAGGTCAGGAAATTATTTTATTACCAGGAAATTCAAAACATAAAGCTAAATCAATCGAAAGACATGGAAAGCCTGTTAGTGCTGTTACTGCTGGCGATAGGGCCGCGATACAATTAATTGGTGTTAAAAAAGATGATATTAAAAGAGGTTCGCTAATTTCTGACAAGGTTCTTGATATTACAAAAATGGTTGATGCAAGTATAAATATTTTTGATTCGGATTTCAAACTGAAAAACTGGCACGTTGTTACATTTCATTCCGGAACTTTTGAATGTCAGGCAAAAATGCATATAATAAGCGATAACAATATAAATAATAGTAAGATTATTCAATTGCATTTAGAGAAGGAGGCACATTTATTAACAAATGACAAATTTATAGTCAGAAATTCTTCAGGAGATAAAACAATTGGTGGTGGCTTTATTATTGACGCATTTCCTCTTCACCATAAAAAAAGGACAACAAAGTTAATAGAAGAGTTAACCTCATTATCAAGCAGTATTGCTGAAGAGAATAATTTGATAGATTTAATATTAAGAGAAATCAAAAAAGAGATTAGACCTTTTTCAATTGAACAAATTGCAGATAAATTAAACTTAAAACCAGAAGATATATTATCAATTTGTAATAGTCAGGATCATCAATTATATATTATCAGCACAGGTTGTCTAATTTTGAAAGAATATGATAATGTATTTAAAATGAAGGTTACTGATTTATTGACAAAATTTCATAAAGAAAATTTATTGTCTGAATTAGGATTGTCTTCAATTGAAATATTAGGAAAGCTTAATTTATCAAAGGTAAGTTGTGCCAAAGATTATTTAGATGGACTATTGTTACGAATGAGTTCAGAAAAAATTATTGAGAATAAAAATAGCACCTGGATAATAAAAGGTGAAAGTAATATAATAGATAAAAAAACGTCAGAAGAAATTGACTGGCTTGAGACTGAATTTTTAAAATTTGGTGTTCAAAAGCCAGCATGGGCTGAGATTGAAGAAAGGGCATTTGCGAAAAAAATAACAAAGGATAAGCTAAAGAAATATCTTCATTATCTTACTGGTAAAAATAAATTGGTGTTACATTCTAATGAATATGTTCATTCAGAAATTGTTTTAAAATTTAAATCGTATTTGTTAAGTGAGCTTACAAATAAGGAAAATGGAATTGAAATAAGTGAATTCAGACAAAGTACAGGTGTTTCAAAAAGACTAGCACCAATACTTATTTCAATTTATGAGTCACAAAAAATTATCTTTATAAAAACGGAGGGCATAAAAGTTCAGATTTATTTAAAAAAATAAATCCGCTTCTTTTGAAAGAAACGGATTTAGTATAAAGTTAAAATTGTTTTAATAAATCAATGAAATCCAGTATGCTTTTTTAAATCTGTACGAGGATTAACGCACATTACAGGAATTTTTGAGCTGTTTGCAATAATCTGTTGTTCATCTGCAGCAAAAACATAATCAGTAAGTCTTGGCTGTTTTGTAGTCATAATCATTACCATATCAGCATCAATTTCGGTAGCAAAACTGATAGTTTGTTCTGAGAATTTTCCTTTCTTCTGAGAAACAGTAATTTCATATGTAACATTTCTTTCATCAAGATAATTTCTTGCAAATGATAAATTTGCTTTGGTTTTTCTAAGTAATACTTCGTCAGTTACATGAGGGATAAACAGATACATTTTGGTCTTGAAATAAAGTGAAATATATACAGCCCAACGCAATTTTTCTTTATTTTCCTGACTAAAGTCAATTGGTAAAACCATTTTAGCAAATGCTTCATGTTCAGGTGGTCCCTGAACAACAATAAATGGAATAGAAGAGTTTGCAATTACCTTTAAAGCCCAGCTTCCGGTAAGTTTTTGCATTCCTTTAATTCCATGGGTTCCCATAACAACAAATGTAGCTTCCAGTTCTTCTGCACATTCTTTAATTGTAGAAAAGATATTTCCTTCTTTTACAATACCCTTAATTTCAAGGTTATATTTTAAAGATGCATCTTTTGTAATTTCTTCAATCTTTGGAAGTATTACCGCCGCATCTCTTTGGTTGTTAGCAATATGTACTAAGGTTATTGATGCGTTAATAGTTTTAACCAAACGCACAGCATGTAAAAGAGCATTTTCGGCAACTTCTGTAAAATCCCAGGGAACCAAAATTGTTTTTTTTCCTTTTTCCATAATAATTGTCGTATTTTTTTTATGTTTACAACGAAATTAAATTTCTAGTTTGTTCGTATATGAAATTACTTAAAGATAGCAAAGTTAAAAATTTTTATTTAAAACTTACAAAAATCTGTTTAGTAATTGTATTGCTGTTAGTTAATGTGTTTTTATCTGCTCAGGAGAATGAGATGGGAATTCCATTTGCTCAGAATTTTCCTCCTAAAAGCTATGGATATGAAAGTCAGAATTTTTCAATTACTGAAGACAAGGAAGGAATTTTATATGTTGGAAACTTAAGCGGTATACTTGAATACGATGGCAATTCTTGGCGTATGATTCCTCAGAATGGTCTGCCAAATTTAGCCTCAGATATAAATGGCAGAGTTTATATAGGTGGATATAATAGCTTTGGATATTTAAATCGAAATAAGCAAAATAAAAATGAATTTATAAGTTTATTAAATAAGATTCCTTTAAAGAATCGGAACATAGGTCAGATTTCAAAAATTCTTACTCAAAACCAAAATGTGTTATTTGTTGCCGGATCAAGACTTTACTTATGGGATAATATATCTTTAAAAATGATTGATAGTTCTGCAGTTGAGATAAATATTTTTAAAGTTAATAATAAGATTCTTATCTCACGACAACCGGGTGGGATTTATAGATATGATAATTTAAAAATGCAAAAAATTGAAGGTAGTGAAGTGTTTTCTAGTAAATCTGTTTTAGGTATTTTAGCTTACAACAAAGATTTACTTATTAAAACTACCGAAAGAGGGTTTAAAATTTTAAGCTTAAAAGGAAATATTCAGCCATTTGTTACAGATATTGATTCTTTTATAGAGCTTAATGTATTTACCTGTGCAATACCTGTCCTTGATGGGTTTTATGCAGTTGGAACTATAAGAGGTGGGTTTGTTGTAATTGATAAGAATGGAAAATATATAACAGGTTTAAACGAGAAAAATGGCTTGTTTAACGATTATGTACATGATATGTATATTGATAGTCGTAACAATTTGTGGTTAAGTTTAAATAATGGGATATGCAGGACTGAGGTGCCTTCTGCTTTTACTTATTTTAACAGAAATACGGGTGTACATGGAGGAATCTCATCAATTTGCAGATTTAAGGGAAAAATTTATATTGCAACATCACAGGGTGTTTATTATCTTAAAACTCATATTGATGATAATTTTAATAAAATAAATTTTGCTTCTGAAAAATTTATTTCTGTTAAAAATTTAAACTCTGACTGTAATCGTTTTTTCCCTATGGAAGAAGGATTGCTGGTATCTGCAACAGATGGGATTTATCTTATAAATGATGATATCGCAAAGAAAATATCTGAAGGTCAGCTGGAAGCAATCGTTCGCTCAAAAAAGTATCCCGAAATTATTTATTTAGGGAAAGCAAATGGATTGTCGGCATTGAGTTTTAAGAATGGAAAATGGTCAGAGCTTGGAAAACTTGCAAAGTTAAATGATCAGGTAAGAACAATTGCAGAAGAGGTTGATGGTAGTTTATGGTTAGGAACAGATTATTATGGAACTTTTAAAGTAAATTTAACAAATGGCTGGAGTAATACCGCAAGCTTTGTTTCTTATAAAGAAGGACACGGTTTACCTAAGGATTATAATTGGCTGGATGTTTATTCTACCTCTATGGGAACTTTGTTCTCAACTCAGAGAGGTATATATCGTTATAACAAAGAAACTGATAGATTTTATTTAGACACTTTAATTGGTTTTGATTTTAAAAATGGTAACAGATGGGTGTTTCCCGTAACAGAAGATGCAAATAAAAATCTATGGCTTAGTACAGGTGTTGAAGGGGTATATTCTAAAGAAACTGCTTTAGCTTATTATAATGGATTTGGAAGAAAATATACACTTGTTACAATACCTTTTAAAAAAATTAAAGATTTTACTATTGAATCAATTTTTCCTGATAATAACAACGTAGTATGGTTTGGTAGTTTTGATGGCTTGATTAGATTTGATACCAAATATTATAATAATGATACTTCTGCAATGCATACTTTGTTAAGGCAAATAACAATTGGTACAGATTCGTTGGTAGATTTTGGTTCATCTTCTTTAGTAGGAATTAATAATGATACAATTATTCCTAAGTTTAATTATCGTTATAATCATATAGTATTTCAATTCTCAGCTCCATTTTATGAGAGTCCAGAAGATATTTATTATCAGTATTATTTAGAAAATTTTGATAAAGATTGGTCTGAGTGGGAAAAAAGTCATATTAAGGAATATACTAATTTATCAGAAGGGGAATATGTATTTCATGTAAGGGCCAAAAATATATATAATAATGTATCTAAAGAAGCCAGTTATCACTTTGTTATAATGCCTCCACTATGGCGTACATGGTATGCAATGTTAATTTATGTTGTATTGTTAGCTAGCTTTATTATTATGTTGTTAAAATGGAGAGCTTATTTGTTTGCTCAGGAAAAATTTAAACTTGAACACCTTCTTGCAGAAAGAACAGAGGAACTTGTTAAGCAAAAGGAACGTGCAGAAGAATTAATTGCAAATATTTTACCAAAGGATACTGCTGAGGAATTAGCTTCGAAGGGACATGCAACCAGAAAAAAATATAAAATGGTTACTGTGTTGTTTAGCGATGTGCAGGGCTTTACAATGATTGCCGAGCATATGAATCCTGAAAAACTCCTTGACGAATTAGATAAATTCTTTTTGCAATTTGATATTGTTGTTGAGAAACTTAACATCGAGAAAATTAAAACAATTGGTGATGCATACATGTGTGCTGGTGGTATTCCTCAAAAAAACAGAACTAATCCAATTGATGTAATTATGGCTGCAATTGAAATGCAGCAGTTTATGAAAATATTAAGGGTTGAGTCGGAAAATGAGTGGGATATTAGAATTGGAATTCATACAGGGCCAGTAATAGCAGGAGTAGTGGGAAGTAAAAAATTCTCATACGATATTTGGGGAGATACTGTAAATATTGCTAGTAGAATGGAATCTTCAGGTAAGGCCGGCGAGATTAATATTTCTGAAATTACTTATGATCTTGTAAAAGATTATTTTGATTGTGAGTATCGTGGTAAATTACCTGTAAAATATAAAGGGGAAATTGATATGTATTTTGTTAGAGGTATTAAGCCCGAACTATCTGAGAATGGTGAGGGGATAAAACCAAATGAAAAGTTTTTTAACAAAATGCAATTTATAAGGTTTGACGACCTTGAAGAGATTATAATGACAAAGCTTGATTTGGGGTTGCCAAAAGACCTATACTATCATAATTTGAAACATACAATAGATGTGATGGTTCAGGTTGAGATTTTTGGGCTGGGTGAAGGAATAACTCGTGATGAAATGTTATTGTTAAAAACAGCAGCGTTATTTCACGATACCGGATTTTTAATTGGTTATGACGATCATGAATTGTTAAGTATAAAAATGGCAAAGGAAATTTTGCCACACCATCATTATTCAGAACAACAGATACAAACAATTTCTGAAATGATTTTTGCTACAAAATTTCCACCTTCTCCTCGCACTAAATTAGAAAAAATACTTTGTGATGCTGACCTCGATTACTTGGGGCGTGCAGATTTTATTCCTGTATCTCAGAATTTATTCAGAGAATTATATGAGCGCGGTAAAATACGTTCAATTGATGAGTGGAATAAGCTACAATATGAATTTATCAGAAACCATCAATACTTCACTGAGACTGCAAAAACAATGCGTAACATAAACAAAAATATGCAGCTAGATGACTTGAATACCTTGGTGTAACTTAATGTTTTTTTGTTCAAATTCAGTTGTTATTTTCTTTCGAAACTTAGTGAAGAACTTTTCTGCCTCTGCTAATTTGTATTAAATGGTTACAATATTTATTTTATTATATGCCAAATGAATTAAAAAGTAATTTCTAACTTGTTAGTCGAAAGATTTGAATATGAAATAAAAAAAGCTGCCATTTTAAGGCAGCTTTTCAATAAAAAATTGAATATGTTATTCAAACACAAATGAACCAAACTTTATACTTTTTCCATCCTGTGCATAAGAAGCATATCGTTTACCGGTTTTTGCAATCAGTCTTGGTACAATAACAAATCTTGCATCTTCATTTTTAAACATTGGATATTTTTCATAGCTGCCATCACTGTATAATGTTGCAAGCACAGCCTGACCTTTTGGTGTTAGTACAGGATTATTTTTAAGTTCTTTTGTTTTTTCAGCTACTTTGTTTTCTAAGTTTGCTTTGTTATCGTTATAAATAATTTTTAATTTATTTGCGTCAACAAATGTTGCAATTGAATGATAGTATCCTTTATCGTCGGAGCTGTTCTGGTTTTTAGGAATTCTTATCTGCCAGTCTAAAACACCTTCTTTTGTTACACCACTTATTAAAAGATCATTGTAATAGTAGTAATCTATCTTGGTTTCTTCTTTAGTTCCCGGAGCAATAATTGTTGTCGATTTTGTGTATTCCTGTTCTGCAATAAAAGCAAATCCGCCATTTTCAAAGAAAATCATATCTCTAATAACATAGTTAAAATATTGATCAGGTGTTTCGCCATTTCTTTGCTGACTGAATTCTGCAGAAAGTTCTTTGCTAAATAATTTAATAGATTTTTTTGGATCCATAACATCAGCTTTTAAGGTTCTTGGATTTATTTTCCTGAAAAAAGATCCTGAAAACTCATTTGCGATTTTAACTGATTTGTTAGCAAAGAATCCGGTAATCACGATGTCATCATTTTTATCTAAACCAAAAACAGCATGAGTTGCATTGTATTTGTCAACAGTAATAGGGAAAGGATGGAATTCTTTTTTCTTAACAGTATAAACCATCATGGTAAACTCACTTCCTGGTCCTGTTGTGGTTTTCTTTTTATCTGCAACTTTTTCTAATTTAATCAGCATACAAATGTCGCCTGCTTTTGAAACTTTTGATTGAATAACTTCAAATGATCTGTCTTTTAGTGGTAATTCAAGTGAACAATTTAATTCTTCAACTAAGTCAGAATTAATAATTTTATATGAAAAAGGTTCGGCATTATATTGAGCAAATGTATTGTGAAAGCTTAATAATATCTTTCCGCCTTCCATTAATTGGAAGTTAAAACCATCAGAGTTTGAATTACTTACAGGTATACTTCCGATTTCTTTGGGTTTATTTTTTAAAAATCCTTCATTATTTAAATATGAAACATATAAAATTTTTCTGCTACCATTTACTAATGAAGTGAAAATAATTACTTTGCCATTTAAATAAAATAGTTCTTCGTAATGTGTTGGACTTCCCCCAACAGTTGGCATAATAATCTGGTTTGAAGATTCACGTGCATTTGTAGTGGTAGAATAATACTCTAACCAAAGATTTTCTTCATTAACTTTTAAAATCCCTTCACTACGTATAGCAAAAAAACCATCTTTATCTGAGCCAATAATTTTTTGATACCAATTGTTTTTTGCAAGGTCGTTTGATTGTCCCCAGTCCATTTCAAGGGTTTGGGCCAGTAAATTTGAACCTGCAAAAGCTAAAGTTAACAAAAGGAAGAATTTCACTGCTCTCATAGTTGAAATTATTTATAGTTTTAACAATTAAATTTTTTACGAAAGTATAAAAAATCTGAAATAAATCTCATTTTTTAATCTTTTTACTGTTATTTCTTTCTTTATTGGCTAGTTGACCGCAGGCAGCATCAATATCTTTTCCTCTGCTTCGTCTTAATTTTACATTTAAATTTTTAGCATAAAGCGTTTTCAAAAATAGTGCCGTGTTCTCTGAAGTTGATTTCTGGAAAGGTAAATCATCAACTGGATTATATTCAATAATGTTTACTTTACTTGCAATATGACTACAATAATTAATAAGTGCTTTTGCATCGTCAAGGCTATCATTAATACCTTTAAGGAGAAGATATTCAAATGTTACTTCTTTTTTTAATGTGTTAGTATAAAACTTTAGAGCCTGAGCAATTCTTTCAAGAGTATATTTATTTGCTACCGGCAATAATTCTTGTCTTACTTCGGGTTTGGCTGTATGCAACGAAAGTGCAAGGTTTACCTTAATATTATCTTTTGCCAATTGTTCAATTTTATCGGGGATTCCTGCTGTAGAAATGGTTATTCGTTTTGATGAAAACCCCATAGCTTTTTGTGAGGTAATCCAATTTATTGCCATTAATAAATTTTCATAATTTAAAAGTGGTTCCCCCATGCCCATAAAAACTATGTTAGTTAATGGAAGATCGTATTGTTTTTGAGATAATTCTGAAAGTAAAAAAGCTTGATCATATATTTCACCGGCTGATAAATTTCTGTTAAATCCAAATTTTCCGGTTGCACAAAATTTACAACCTAAAGCACAACCTACCTGAGAAGAGATACAAGCAGTTACCCGTTTATCAGAAGGAATTAGAACCCCTTCGACTGTTTGGTTGTCAAAAAGCGTAAATGCTACTTTTATTGTATTATCATCAGAAAATTGCTGGGTAGTTATTTTTGCAGCATCGATAAAATATTTTTTAGATAAAACTTCCTGTAGATTTTTTGATAAGTTTTTCATTTGATCAAACGATTCAACACGATATTTCCAAAGCCAGTCAAGAATCTGGTTTGCTCTAAATGCTTTTTCGTTATTACTTTCTAAAAATTCAATAATAGAATCACTAGAAATTGATCTGATATTTTGCATGGTCCAAATTTAATTCAATTTAATGTTTAAAAACTTAAGATTGGTAAATTGCTTTCAAAAATTCTTTGAAAACCCTTTTAGAATGATTTAATTTGTAAAAATTTGTAATTGAAAAATCTTATATTTTAAGAAAATGACAAAAAAATTATTTGTGTTTTTTATTGCTTTATTCATTGCTTTTACCAGTTCGGTTAAAGCTGATGAGGGGATGTGGATTTTGTCTTTAATTAACAAAAACTATGACGATATGCGTCGTCAAGGGTTGAAGTTAACCCCTGAAGATATTTATAATATTAATAAAGCAAGTTTAAAGGATGCTATTTGCGGATTAAGTAATGAGAGTTATCCAATGGGTTTTTTCTGTTCTGCTGAAGTAGTTTCTGCACAAGGACTTTTATTTACCAATCATCATTGTGGTTTTGATGCAATTCAAAATCATAGCTCTGTTGAACACGATTATTTAACCGATGGTTTTTGGGCAATGTCAAAAGATCAGGAATTATCAAACGAAGGAGTTTGTGCCTCATTTCTTGTAAGAATAGAAGATGTTACCGATAGGGTATTAAAAGATATTACCGAAGATTTTTCTTATGAAAAAAGACAAGCAGCAATAGAAAAGATTATAAAAGAAATTGAAAAGGAAGCTAAAACTGGTAATGGTTATAATGTTGAGGTAGTTGATATGTTTGCCGGGAATCAGTATTTCTTGTTTGTTTTTGAAACTTTTAAGGATGTAAGATTAGTTGGTGCACCACCTTCATCAATAGGAAAATTTGGCGGTGATACTGATAACTGGATGTGGCCCAGACATACCGGAGATTTTTCTATTTTAAGAGTTTATTCAGGTCCAGATGGGAAACCAGCAAAATATTCAAAAGATAATATTCCTTATCAACCAAAACAGTTTTTGCCTATTTCTTTAAAGGGTCAGGAGAAAGGCGATTATGCTATGGTTATTGGATTTCCCGGAACAACTGAGCGATATTTAACTTCTTATGGTGTAAAAGAGCAGATGGAAGTGTTAAATCCGGCAGCAATTAAAATTCGTACAAAAAAGCTTGAATTGATGAAAGAAGATATGGATGTATCTGATAAAATAAGAATTCAGTATGCTTCAAAATATGCTCAGACTGCAAATTACTGGAAATATTTTATTGGTCAGAACAAAGGATTAAGAAGATTAGATGTTATTGGAAAAAAGCAAACATTAGAAAAGCAATTTACCGATTGGGTAAATGCTTCACCCGAACGTCAGAAATTATATGGAAATGTTCTTTCTACAATCGAAAAATCATATTCTGATACTAAAGAAAAATCCTTGGCATACCAATATGTATCTGAAGCTTTATTTCAGGGACCAGAATTAGTGTTATTTCCATTTCAATCTATGCAACTTTATCAGATTTTGTCAACTGAAAAACCAGATGAACAGGCTATAACAACTACTGCTCAAGAAATAAAAATAGCAGCTAAAGCTTTTTTTAAAGATTATAATCAATCAACAGATAAGAAAATATTTATTGCCCTTTTAAAAATGTATTATGAGGACTTACCACAAACCTACCATTTAGAGATATTTTCAACAATACAAAATAAATTTAAAGGCGATTTTAATAAATTTGCCGATGAGGTGTATAAAAAATCGATTTTTGCCGACGAAGAAAGATTTAATAAATTTTTAGATAAGCCTTCAAAAAAAATAATTGAAAATGATTATGCGTTTGACATTGCTCGTCAAATTGTTATGCGTTATTACAGTTTAGAAGGGCTAGAGTCTGATGATGCTAAAAATGCAAAAAGACTATTTGAGAAAGGTATTATGGAAATGCAGACAAATAAATCTTTCTATCCTGATGCTAATTCAACAATACGATTAACATATGGCACAGTAGGTGATTATAAGCCTACTGACGCTGTGTCATATCATTATTATACTACCTTAACCGGCATAATGGAGAAAGAAGATCCTAAAAATGACGAATTTGTTGTTTCTCCAAAACTAAAAGATCTTTATAATAAAAAAGATTTTGGTCAGTATGCTGCAACAACAGGCGAGATGCGTGTTTGCTTTACAACAAATAACGATATTACCGGCGGAAATTCTGGTAGTGCTGTAATTAACGGAAATGGAGAACTTATAGGAATTGCATTTGATGGTAACTGGGAGGCAATGAGTGGCGATATAGCCTATGAAAACACATTGCAAAAGTGCATAAACGTTGATGTACGATATGTTCTTTTTGTAATAGATAAATTTGCCGGTGCAAAAAATCTTATTGATGAAATGAAATTAGTAAAATAAAAAATCTTGCAGTCAGGTCGAAAGACATGACTGCAAAACATAGTATGTTAGGTCTTTCGACCTGACAGTAACAAAAATATTTTTCATATCTTTGCGTCAAATTATTTTATATGTTTGACTTACATCTAAATTTTCGTGAAATATTCTCAGCATTCATGGTACTTTTTGCTGTAATTGATATTACAGGATCTTTACCAATTATTATTGATTTAAAGCAAAAGCATGGAAAAATTGATGCATTAAAGGCAGCTTCATTTGCATTAGGTATTATGTTGCTTTTTTTCTTTATTGGCGAACCTTTATTAGGTATTTTTGGAGTTGATATATATTCTTTTGCTATTGCCGGTTCACTTGTTGTGTTTTTTGTTGGATTAGAAATGGTTTTAGGAATTGATTTTTTTCGTGGTAGTACACCGGCAGGAGTAAGTATTGTTCCTATCGCATTTCCTTTAGTTGCTGGTGCAGGAGCTATTACATCCATGCTTTCTTTAAAAGCAGAATATCATGCTGCCAATATTTTAATTGCATTAGTGTTAAATATGGTTATTGTGTACGTTGTTGTTAAATCTGCGGAATGGTTCGAGAGAATTATTGGAAAAGCTGGAATTATGATATTAAGAAAATTCTTTGGTATAATTCTTTTGGCAATTGCAATTAAATTATTTCTTACAAATACCGGAATTCATATAACACATTAATTTCTCTTTTTTTATAGTTGAGAATAATTGTTATATTTGAATAGATTTTAATTATTGACAAATGATTTCATTAATACTTGCCGATGATCATTCTTTATATATTGATGGACTTGAATTGTTGTTGACAAAAGGGGATGATTTTAAAGTTGTTACAAAATGTAATTCGGGAGCAGAAGCCATTTCAGTTTTAAAGAAGAGAAATTGTGATATACTATTGTTAGATCTTCACCTTACAGATATGACTGGTCTTGAAATTGTGGAAGAAATTCAAAAATTTAAACCAGAGCAAAAAATATTAATGCTTACCCATCAGAAAGGCAGTAGATTTTTAAGTAAACTAGAAAAACTTGGAATCAAGGGTTATCTTCTTAAGAATATTACAAAAGAAGAATTAATTAAGGCATTGAAAATAGTATATGAAGGTGGAACTTATTTTTCTGAAGGCATTCAAAATATTACAAAAGAGGAAGATTTTTATATCAAATCATCAGTTATATTAAGCGGTGATACACCTGAAATAATGCTTACTGCGAGGGAAAAGGAAATTTTAGTTTTTGTTTGTAATGAATTAAGTAGTGCCGAAATTGCTAAAAAATTATTTATAAGTATTGGCACAGTTGATACTCATCGAAAAAACATTCTGCAGAAGTTGGGGATTTCAAATACAGTTGGATTAGTAAAATATGCATTGAAACACGGTCTGCTTAATACTGAGGAATAGTTATAAGAATTTCGGCTCCACCTTTTTCTGCGTTTCTAAATTCAATATTCCCTTTAAGTAATTTTATGAATTTTTTGCTAACACTTAGACCTATTCCGCTTCCACTTATCTGACCTTTTAGTTCATTAGTTTCAATATCATTTAGCTGCGATAATATTTCATGCTTAAAACCTGCACCATAATCTTTAACTAATATTTTGCATGTGTTATTTATAATGTTAGCTTCAATATTAATAATGTTTTCTTTTGGTGAAAATTTAACAGAATTATTTACAATATTTCTTATAATAAAGTAAATCATTAATTTGTCAGATTTGATTATATCTTCTGTGAGTTTATTATAATTAATTTGAATTTGCTTAAATGTTGCAAGAGGTTGATATAATTTAATAATATCAGAAATAACAATATTTAAATGTATTTTATCAATATTTGGTTGTAAATGAATTTTTTGAACTCTTGCCCATTGCAAAATGTTATCTAGTAAATCTTGAAGTGGAATTACAGCTCCGTTTATGCTGGTTAGTGCACCCTGAAGCTCTTCTTTGCTTTTTTGCTCAATTGATTCGAGAGTTAAATTTGTATAATTAATAACAGAAGTTATTGGATTGTATAAGTCGTGAGATAACATACTTATAAGCTGATCTTTTGTTGAGTTTGATAAAGTCAGGTTTTCTTCAGAATCAATTAATTCTTTATTTAAAGTTTTAAGTGTGGTATTTTGATTTTTTATTTTATCATTTATTAGTGCAAGTTGTTTACTGAGTTTTTGTTTTGTTCTGAATTGAATGAAAATAAATACTCCTACCATTAGAATTATCAATGATAGAGAAGCAAACAATAATTTTTGTTTTCTTTCATTTGCAATACGGGTAGATTTTAATTCATTGTCTTTTGTTAAAATAACATTTTCTTTTTCTTTTTTATCTGTTTCATATCTTACTTTTAAATTTGCAATTTCTTCGTTATTTTTTTCAGAAATTATTGAGTCTTTAAGCTGGGTAGATTCTTTAAATGTTTCATAGGCTAATTTAAAATTTCCCTGTTCCTTGTACATGTATGATAAATCAAAATAAACATCCTTCTGAAGTCTGATAGATTTTTGTTCTACTGCCATTGCTAATGCTTCATTGTATATTGAAAGAGCTTCGTTGAATAGTTTTTTTTCAACATAAATATCGCCAATATTTGATAATGTTGACACCAATGAGGTGTATTGTTTATATTTTGACTTGCCTTCTTTAGCTTTAAAGAAATATTCAAGTGCTTTATCGTATTTTTTAATGTCTTTATATATATTACCTATATTATTTTCAAGATTAGCAATGTTAATTTCATTTTGCTCATTCTTTTCTTGCTGGTAATATTCAAGTGAATTAAAATAACATTTTAAAGATAATTCAAATTCATTTTTGTTTCTGTAAACCATTCCCATATTTCCAGTAACCATTGCAATTCCATGTTCATCTTTTATTTCTGCAAACTTATCTCTTGCTTTTATGAAATAACTTAATGCTTCATCAAGTTTTTCTTGTTGGTTATAAATTAGTCCGATAAGATTAAGATCGCTACCAGCACCATCTTTATTATTAATTTTCTCGTCCAGTCTTAAAGCCTCTATAATAATCTTCATAGCTTTAACAAACTCACCACGCTCAGAATAAATATACCCTTTTTCTCTTAGAACATAGGATATACCTTCATAATAATTATGTTTTCTTGAAATTTTTAATGCAGAGTCAAGGTAAATAAGAGCAGAATCAAAATTGTTTTGTGGTGTGTTATAGTACTTGTCATATAAATTAAATACTTGATTTATTATTGTAGAATCAGGTTGAGAAAACAAGTTTGTTAAATTTAATTGAATTATGAATAAAATCAATAAAAATTTTCTCATTTGAATATACCTATTTACAGTATTGCATAATATCAAAAATAGGGATAATTTTGAAATATTCACAAAAAGCATGTTTTTTAACATAAAAAAATATAATTCACTCACCTTTATTTGCTTGCAAATTATATTTGGTTTTACAAATATATTCGCGCAAAACAATTCTTTGGTTTTAAACGGAGCTTTTATAAAACTCAATAATGGCTCATATGCAAATCCAGTGTATTTGGTTATAAATAGTGGGCAATCAACTGCAATAACACGAAATAGTGGACATATTATTTCTGAGAAAGAAGGTAATTATGTGCAATTAAATACTGCTGATGTAAATTCTAATACTGATTTTGTAATTCCATTGGGATATAGTAATACTGACTATTTACCAGTTACAATTCACAAAAATTCAGTTGGTAGTGGTGTAGGTCACGTTAACAATGCTTCGCCAATAGTAGTTTCTACATGGGGAACTCCTGCAAATAATGTTGATTGGGCAAATTCGGTTACAAATATGATAGGATTAGCAGGAATAAACGAATTAAATTCTGTGATTGATAGATGGTGGCAAGTGCTTGCTGGTACTAATGTAAGTGCTACTTTTGATGTAACTTACCGTGGAGTTGAAAATACTACTTCAAACCCAACTGGAACTTTTAATGCACAACAATATGACGATCCTACAGATATTTGGCTTTTATCTACTGGTTCGGGTGCGGGTGTTACAACAGGAACTGGTGCAGTTAATAATATAGATTTAATACCTCATGGATTAAGTGTAAGTACGCCTTTTATTTTATCTTGTAATTTGTCACCGCTTCCAATTGATCTTATTAGCTTCACGTCAAATTGTACTGATAATGTGATGAATATTAACTGGACTACAGCTTCAGAAATAAATGTTGTTAATATTGAGTTGCAAAAATCTTACGATTTAAGTGTATGGACTACAATTTATACTGCTTTGCCATCAAATAAGATTTCAATTACTAATTATAGTTTCTCTGATACTGAGATTAGCGATAAAGTTATTTATTATCGTCTTAAAACTAACAATAATGACGGAAATTTTGATTTAAGTGAGGAAATTTCAGCTACACCATGCGGAGTAAATGCTGATTTTTTAAATGCTTTTTCAGATGGAAATACAATTCAGATACATTCAGTTTTTCAAAACTCAAGCAATGTGAATTATTCATTATTTGATATTCAAGGAAAATTAATTACAATAGGAAATTTTAATGCTAATACTGGAAATCAGCTTTATTCAATTACTTTAGAACAAATTGCAAGTGCAATTTATCTTTTTAGAGCAGAAAGCTCTACAACAATGTGTAATCAAAAATTATTAATAACTACCCCATGAAAACAAGAAATCTTTTAACGGTTTCGATAATCCTTGCAATTGTGTTTATTGTTTTTACATTAAATGTAAAGGCGCAAAACATTGGGATTAATAGCACAGGAGCTACTCCTAACAGTTCTGCAATGCTCGACATAGATGTTTCAGCTTTGGCATCAAAAAAAGGTTTGCTGATACCTCGTATGACAAATGCTGAAAAAACGGCTTTAGTTACATTACCTGAAGCAGCACAAGGATTGATGATATATCAAACTGATGGCATTCAGGGATTTTATTATAACACAAGCACAACAACTACACCAAGTTGGAATTATCTTCCTCCTTCCACTACTGGTGGATGGTCAACAACTGGAAATTTGGGAACTGATCCTACAATCAATTTTATAGGTACAATTGATAATAAAGATTTGGTGATTAAAACAAATAACTATGAAGTAATGCGCATTACTACAAGCGGAAAAGTTGGTATTAACGAAAGTAACCCTAATTCAAGTTTACAGATAAAAACTTATGCAAATGGAATTATTACTAACCCATTTGATGGAATTAAAATTCAATCTCCATTAAATACTAATTATAATAGAGGCACTCTTTTGGGGATTGAAGATGGTTCTATTTCTGGTGTTATGGGTCAAAATGCACAACTTTGGAATTTTGAACCTGGTTTTTTGCGTTTTGGCACACAAGACGTTGAACGAATGAGGATTGATAAAGATGGTTGGTTTGGATTTAATGAACCAAATCCAGTTAGTGTTCTAACTGTTCGTCCTTATATTAATGGTGTTGGAGCATCTTATGATGGAATTCGCATTATTCATCCAACTTATGCTTCAAATACAACTAATGGATTATTATTAGGGGTTGATATAATGGGAAATAATGCAGCATTAACTTATTTTCAAACTGGCGATTTAAATATCACTGCAAATGCTGGTAATATGAATTTTGCAACAAATGGATTTGACCGAATGAAAATTACAACTTTTGGACAAGTTACTATTGGAAATACAAATCCTTTAGCAACGCTTTCAATTCAAGATAATGTTGGTGTTCAACCAGGCTTAATGGTAACAACTCCTTTTTTAGCTCCAGGTTCAAACGGAATGTTATTTGGTTTAAATCAATGGGCTCAAAATAATGGAAAAATATGGAATTATATGTCCGGCGATATTGAAATAGGTACAAATGGTAATGAAATAATTAGATTGAGTAGTAATGGTAAAGTTGGAATTGGAACCACTTCGCCACAAGAAATACTGCACGTTGTTGGTAACACAAGAATATCATCTTTGGCTGGAGGTACAACTCGTGTATTGCAAGCGGATGCTAATGGTACAATTGTTGCTCTTGCGGATGGGACTCCTTCGCAAGTTCTTTTAGGCACTGGGGTGTGGGGTCCTGTGCCTGGTTCAGGAAACGATTGGTCGCTTATGGGTAATGGAGGAACTATACCTGGAACCGATTTTATAGGAACATATGATGTAAATGATTTAGTTTTTAAAACAAATAATACAGAGAGAATAAGAATAATGTCTGGTGGAAAGGTAGGAATAGGTACAAATAATCCATTGTCTGAATTGCACGTTGTTGGTAACACAAGAATTTCATCTTTATCTGGTACTGGAAACAGAATGATCCAAGCTGATGCAAATGGAACTTTAATTCAAATGACTGCAGGTGCTGCTTCGGAAGTTTTGTTAGGAACAGGAGTCTGGGGAACAGTACCTGGCGCAGGAAATGATTGGTCGCTTACTGGAAATGCAGGCACAAATGCAACTGTCAATTTTATTGGAACAACGGATAATACTGATTTAGTTTTTAGAAGAAATAATTATTTGTCAGGACTTATAAACAACTCGGCTCAAAACACATCATGGGGTTATGGGGCATTGAACGAAACTACTACGGGAATCTCGAATACAGCAATAGGGAATTCTGCTATGCATAATATTACAAATGGGAATTACAATACCGCAATAGGCGTTAATGCACTTCATTATATGGAATCCGGAAGTAATAATTCCGTATTTGGTGACGGGGCACTTTTTAATAATCAAAGTGGTTCCAGAAATACTGTTCTCGGACAAAATGCATTGTTTTTTAACTCTAATGGAAAAAGTAATACAGTTATAGGGGTTAATGCACTTTACGCAAATATTAATGGCAATTATAATACAGCTAGCGGAGATAGTGCAGGATTTAATTCATTAGGTTCCAATAATATTTTTGTAGGTTTTCAGTCAGGTGATAATTTAACAATTGGAAATAAAAATATAATTATTGGAGATAGAATTGATTTACAGTCTTCAACAGCAAGTAATCAACTAAATATTGGAAATATAATTTTTGGAACTAACATTAATGGAATAGGTACAAATATGAGTACAGGAAATATTGGAATTGGTAAAAAAGATCCCCAAACCAGATTAGTTGTAAGCAGCATAACTGACCGACCAAATTATATTGGCCAGATTAGATGTATGGATGATGCAAATTTAATCCGGTCTCTAAATTTAGGATTTCAAAATACTGATTTTGCTGCCTTTATACAAACTGATAAAGCTGGTGTCGATCCATTTTATCCATATTTGCTATTACAGCCAAATAATGGTAACGTTGGAATAGGAACCTTTACTCCATCACTTTCTGCCAAATTAGAAATTGCAGGGCAAATAAAAATTACAGGGGGATCTCCTGGCTTAGGCAAGGCTCTTGTTTCTGATGCCACAGGATTAGCAAGCTGGCAAACTTTAGCAGGTTTAGGAACAGCCTGGGGATTATCGGGAAATGCAGGAACAGTAGCTGGTACAAATTACATAGGAACAACCGATGCGATTGATTTAGTTTTTAAAACAAATAGCATAGAATGGATGAGGGTAATGTCAGGAGGTAATATAGGAATTGGAGTAGCAGGACCTTCTCAGAAATTACATGTTTTAGGAAATGTTTATGCTGAAAGTGGAGGATACAAAGTATTTAATGCCACAAATGACTTATACCGAAGTTCAGTCGGTAAATATGGAGGTGTAGCAGCTTTTGATTTTAATAGTGTAAGTACTGCTTCAGGTATTGTGTTAGAAAATGGAGAAACTGAAAGTGGTGGTTTTTATGCAGATGGTGATATGGCTGGAATTTGGGCTCCAGGAGATAACGATTTGCTGAAATTATGGGATGAAGATGGAATGATATTAAGGGCAAGATTAGATGGTTCTGGAAATTGGTATGCATTAACAAACAATGCAACTTCAGATGCACGATTAAAGAAAAATATTCGCCCTTTAGAATCTTCATTAAATAAAATATTATCACTTAATGGAAAAGTGTTTGATTGGAGAGAGGAAATATTATTCAAAGGAGAGATCGATGCTGGAAAGCCAGTTTCATATGATGAACTGAAAAATAAAATAGGATTTATTGCTCAGGAATTAGAATTAGTTCTTCCAGAGGTTGTAACAATAAATAAAAATACTGGTTATAAGGCGGTTAATTATGAAGCTATAATACCAGTTGTAACCGAAGCAATTAAAGAACAACAAAAACAAATAGAAGCTTTAAAAACAATAGTAGCAGAGCAACAAAAACAAATAAATCAACTTCTTAAAAATTAACCCTCGATTATATCAGCCAAAAGAGGTTGCAATATTTGCAACCTCTAATTGTTTTTTTTAATGTTAATTTTTATTTTGAAATTATTATTTTATTTAAATATTTTCCTTTATTTGTAGTTGTTTCAGAAAAATAATAACCGTCAGGGAAGTCGGAAATATTTAATTCAATTTTTGATAAGCTATTAAATTGTTTGTGTGATATAATTCGACCTGTTAAATCAGAAATTCTTATTTCAGTAATTAAACTGTTTTCTGAAATAAAGTTTAAATAATTTTTTGCGGGATTAGGAAAAACAGAAATATTGTTAGTTAAAGTATTTGATTGAATATTGTTAGGTAATAATGATACGTTTATGGTGTCTGTATATGTACATCCTTGACCATTATTAATAGTTAACATATATTGACCCGATTGTGTTATATTGTAAGTTAGAGATGCAACACTTCCGGGATTCCAGATTAACGAATAATTTCCATTCTGAAAATCTAAAGGTGCATTTAAAGTTAATGATGCTGAATAAACAGTTGTATCGTTTCCTAAGTTAAATGTAAAGTTCTCATTAAAATTAACGTAGGTTGTATCTATAATGTTACAGCCATTTATATTAGCTTCTACTACAATATATTCATTAAATCCTTGCCAGTTAAAGCTGTAAAATATGTCGGCAGACTGATTAATATATCCCCAGCTTTCATCATATTCTGTCCAACTGATAGCATTATCATAGAAAAGATTAACATTAGAAGTGCAGGAATAGGTAGTAGAAGGAAAAATAGAAATATTTGAGCCATTTGTTATATATACATGGTCCTGATTGTAACATCCGGTTAAATTATCGAAAGTGTTTATTGTATATACTCCTTCTGTGTTTATATAAATGTTGTTAACTGTATCACCGGTATTCCATAACAAATCATATCTACTATAGTCAACAGCAGGTATTCCGTAATTGTTAGGATAATTACACATAGTATAATTGTCTGGTAAGTTTAATGATAAAGTACTAAGTGGAGTAAAAATTAAAGTGTCAGTGTTAAATAAGCATCCGTTAGAGTTGGTAATTTGAGCAAATACATAAAAATTATTTCCGGGACTCACCATAGCACCTGGTATTAATAGTGAATCTGATCCGTTATTTAAGTAAAACCAGTTAACACCGTTGGGCGATCCATTCCAACTATAAACAACTCCATTTAATCCGGCACATTTTACAATAAGATTGTTTTCATTATAACAGACTTCAAAAATACCATTATTGTTTATATGACCATTGGGAAATGTAAGGCTATCATAAGTTGGATTTGGTAAATTCTCTAAAATAAAATAAGCGGTATCAATGCCACAGATCGAATTAATTCTTGCTTCAACATTATAATTGCCAACAGTTGGGACATAGTAATTTACAATACTACCACTCCCAATTAAAGTATTTGATGGCATTAAATACCAATTGCAGGTTCCAGGAGAAATAATACTGTCATAAGTTAAATAAAAAGTATGGTCGTTACAGAAATCAGAACTTTTAAAATAATGAGCATAATTTGAAATAGTATCTGTAGCAATAGAAATCCAGACCTGGTCGTATGAGTTACATCCCGAGATAGTCGCAGTTAGATTAAGCATTCCACCAGCACCTGATGTTATCTCAAGAAATGGATCAAACCCTTCATTTCCATTGCCCCAAGCCCAATAATATGATTCAAAACCCGGGCTTGCATTAAAAGTATGTGCCGTGCAAGAATGAAGAGTATCTGGACCATCAATTACAACTTGTGGAATTGTAACAATATGTACATGCATTGGATATTTTGGTCCATTAAAGCATGTTCCATAAGTGTTTTGAATATATACAACAGTATCTGTAATTGATGGTGAAATAAATAAATTGTAATAATTTCCTGTGTAAACAGGTGCTAAATTAGTATCTGTGTACCATGAAACATCACCATAATTTTGAAAAGCAGAGAGTTCAATAGGATTACTGTAACAAACTAATGGATTTGGTTCATAAGAAAGGTAATCAAAATTTGCACAATTAATAATAACTTTGTAATCTTCTATCTCTCCAATTGAAATAATATTACAAGCATCATTAGTTCCTGTACCCCATGCACCTGTGCTTATAAGTTTAACGATTCTCATATCTACTGTGTCTTTAATTGCATCAAGAGGGATGTGTATATTAAAAGTTTGTACCATATAGTTTGAAAAAGACACAAAATATGTTAGTTCAGATTGTTCATATATCTGATTGCCATTAAAGTCAATCCACATGCCTAAATCGTAATTCCCATTCGATGATCCGGCTAGTTGACACGAGTAATCGCCTCCAATTTGAACATTTATAAATGAAGTTGGAAAAGACTGATAGCTATTCCCCGATGTTTGATATCCAGAACTTGCAGAAATAGTATTTAAGCCGATGGATAAACCATCGTTATAGCAATAACTATTTGATGTATTATATGTTGTGACTGGAACCTGATAGGTATAACATTGCCCAGAAACTAAAACATTTAAGAAAATACCGATAAGTAAAAAGTATAATTTTTTCATAAAAAATTAAATTTTAGTTTATGTAAAAACATGTTAAAAAACATACAAATATAAAACATTAGTTTCTTTTATGCTATTTTTAGGGTTAAAAAAGCTTTGATATAATTTACTTTTAGTATTCTTTCACAAGTGTAAAGATGCTAATTAACATATTTGGGGTGCTAGAGATTATTTTTTGCAGTTGGGAAACTCATATACGTTGTTAGGAAACTGAGAGGTGCTTTTTAATCCTTTTTTGTGTATTTTTACTTTTGTGTAATTTAATACAATGAAAAGAAAAATACTGTTTATTTTTATTACGATTATTTTAAGCTCTTTATCTTCAATTGCAAGTGTAGTTGATAGTTTAAAGTATGCTTTAATTAATAGTCCAGATTCAACTAAATTTAATCTTTATCTCGATATTGCTGCGCAGTATAGAGGAATTAATACAGATTCTGCTATTTTTTATAACCAAAAAGCAATTAGTCTGGCTAAAAAGCTTGGTAGTGTTCAAAAACTTTCAGCTGCTAGTAATGAAATGGGTGTTGTTTATTACTTAAATGATCAATATGTTAAGGCTATTGAGTGTTACGAGCTAGCTCTTATTATTGATAAAAAGCTAAAGAATAATTTCGATATTGCAACCAGATTGAATAATATCGGTCTTGCATATTGTGCAATTGGAAATTATTCTATAGCAATTGATAATTTTCACGAAGCACTGAAAATTGATCATGAAAGAAATGATACTGCTAAAATAGCAATCAGATTAAATAATATAGGCATTGTATATACACGTTTTGAACAATATGCAAAAGCATTAGATTATTTTATTAATGCATATAAAACAGATAGTGTCAGAAATGATAAAGCATTATGTGCAGCAAGATTAAGCAATATTGGATGGGTATATCTTAAAATGAAAAAACCTGACCAAGCTATAACTTATTTAAATAAAGCTATAGTAATAGATACTGAATTAAAAAATGAGTTTAATTTAGCCATTAGATATAATAATTTAGGTAATGCCTATCTTTTAAAGAAAGAATACAATGAGGCAATTAATTTATTTGATAAAGCTCTAATCATAAATAGAAAATCAGAAAATAAAACGGCTATTGCCACTGTATTGTATAGTTTGGGAAATGCTTATTTTGAAACTAAACAAATTGCAAAAGCATTGGAATCAATTTCTGAAAGTGTTAAATTAGCAAATGAAACACATGCTCAGAATATTATTATTGATGACTATAAATTGTTTTCTGAGCTTTATGCTTCTCAAAATAATTATAAACAGGCATTTGTGTATTCTGATAAGTATAATAGATTAAAAGACTCATTATTTACATCTGAAAGTAAAAAAAAATTAGATGCACTGCAAACCTACTATGAAAATGAAAAAAAGGAACATGAGATTTCTATTTTAAATCACGAAAAACAATTAAAAGATTTACAATTTAAACAAAAAGAAGAAGAACTTAATAATCAAAGGCTATTAAAATACTGGCTGTTTGCTGTTGCTATTATAATTCTACTAGTTGTTGCAGTTTTTTATATTTCTTCAATGAACAGAGCAATTAAAAATCGGCATATACTTGAGAAGAATCTCAATTTATATATGCAGAAAGCGCTTAGTCAACAAATGAACCCACATTTTATTTTTAATACGTTAAATTCTATTCAGTTTTTTCTGTTGAATAATGATAAAATTGCATCAAGTAAATATCTGTCTAAATTTGCCCGACTAATGAGGCTTACTTTAGATAATTCACAAAAACCTGTTATCCCATTATCTGATGAAATAGAATCGCTAAAACTATATGTAGAACTTGAACAGTTGAGATTTGAAAACAAATTTTCTTTTGATCTGCAGTTCGACTCGATTCCTGATTTTGAATTAATAAGTTTGCCTCCATTAATTTTGCAACCATTTGTTGAAAATTCTATATGGCACGGTATTATGCATCGAGAAAATTCTGAAGGTGGAATGTTAAAGATTAAGTTTACATCAAATAACAATGTTCTTATATGTACTATAGAGGATAATGGAATTGGTCGCGAAAGAGCAAAAGAAATAAGACAAAAAAAGAAACCGGATCATGTGTCGTGGGGAACAAAAATTACAGAATCCAGAATCTCGTTAATTAATGAACTTCATAAGAGTAAATTAAATATTAGATATACAGATCTTAAGGATAATAACAATTTGCCAATAGGTACAAAAGTAGAAATAGAATTTCCTGTTTAAATTTTAATATTATGATTAAAACAATAATAGTTGATGATGAAAATATGGCAATTCAAAGCCTTGAACTGATAATGAGGGATTATTGTCCGGATATTGAAGTTGTTGGTACAGCCAAGTCTCCATTAGAAGCTGTAAAAAAAATAAATCAACTTCAGCCCGATTTGGTTTTTCTGGATATTGAAATGCCTAATGGAACCGGCTTTGATGTTCTTGATGCTATTCCTGACAGAAAATTTGATGTGGTATTTGTTACTGCTTATAATCATTATGCATTAAAAGCTATAAAATTTTCAGCAGCCGATTATATCTTAAAACCTGTAGATATTGAAGAAATTATAATAACAATTGAAAAAATTAAAAAAAGAAGAATTAAAGATGATTATTCTCCTCTCGATATTGGTACATTGTTAATGAATTTAAAACAGTCTTCTCCCCGAAAAATTGCTGTGCCAACAACAAATGGAACAGAATTTATTTCAATAGAAGAAATTTTATACATAACAGCTGACAGAAGTTATTGTCAGATTTTTCTCGGAGAGAAAAGAAATCTGATTGTCTCAAAAAGTTTGAGCGAATTAGAAATGTTACTTCCTTCGGATAGCTTCTTCAGAATTCATAAATCTCATACTGTTAATTTAAATTTTGTGAAAAAACATTTAAAAACAGATGGAGGGGTTGTAGAATTAACCGATGGGACAAAATTGTATATTGCAAAAGTCAAAAAAGATGAGTTCTCTATTGCTATGCAACATTTTCTTTTGCAGAATCATAATGTTTAATTAAATTAACCGATTGTTAATTTATATGAAATTGCTTTTGAAAATATTATTTCTGAACCTATTCTTAGCGATAACTGTGGTTTGTTTTTCTCAGGATTCATCACGAATAAGGTTTAATAATTTTTCATCTGAAGATTTTAAAGTTGTAAAGGGACTTTCTCAAAATTCTGTAAGTTCTATTATTCAGGATAGTAAAGGTTTTTTATGGTTTGGAACGTGGGACGGTTTAAATCGTTTTGATGGTTTAAACTTTGTTATTTATTTGCCAGGTTTTAAAGAAAATAAACAGAATCTGGGTAATCAAACTATACGTGCAATTTATGAAGATAATAAAGCTAATCTATGGGTGGGTACAGAATGGGGACTGGCTTTATTAAACAGAAAAACACAACAATTTACAAAATATACTTCAAACAGAAAAGATCTGAATGCAATTCATTGCGATACTATTAATTGTATTTCTGAAGACAATGATGGATTGTTGTGGATTGGTACTACAAATGGGATAAGTGTTTTTAACAAAGCAACAGGAAAATTTGAAAATTATTCAAGAAACAGTACTTTATTCTCTTGTGATTCTATCTATCAAATTTTTCAGGACAAATCAGGACTGCTCTGGATTGCGACAGAAAATGGGTTAAATTGTTTTGATAAAAAGAGTAAAAAAGTTATTAAATATTATTCAGAATCAAATAATTTAAATTCAATTAGCAGTAATCAAATTTATGCAATAACGCAGGATAATTCAGGAAAATTATGGTTTGGTACATCTAATGGTCTAAATTATTTTGACGAAAAGAATAAAAAATTTATTCGTTTTGTGAATAATACAAAGGACAGGTATTCTATTAATAATAATATTGTTACCTCCTTGCTCGAAGATTCTAAAGGCCGGTTCTGGGTTGGAACTTTTGGTGGGGGGCTTAACTTGTTTAACAAAAAAACAGGAAAGTTTATTAGTTATAAAAATAATCCAAGCGACCAGTTTAGTGTTACTAATAATTTTATTAATTGTATTTATGAAGATAAATCCGGAATAATATGGATAGGTAATGCATATAAGGGAGTTGACAAAATCGATCCACATCATTTCTCATTTGATACTTATCGCCATATACCTTATAACCAAAATAGTTTATGTAATAACATTGTTTGGGCAGTTTTTGAAGATGAGAATGATTTGTTATGGATAGGAACTGCCGGAGGACTAAATATATGGAACAGAAAGAAAAATATATGGATGCAATTAGTAAATGAACCTGGTAAACCAAAAACGCTTTCAAGTAATAATGTTCGTTCAATATGTAAAGATAAAGAAGGTAATATGTGGATTGGCACAGATGATGCAGGTGTTGATCGTTTAAATGTTGTTACAGGTGAAATAACAAATTTCTCAGCAGAAAAAAGTCAGAATTATTTATGTGACAATACTGTGTGGGATATATTTCAGGATAGTTATGGTTTTATATGGCTAGGCACCTCTAATGGTTTAGCTAAATATAACACTAAGCAAAATACATTTAAATATTTTTATAACAATCCATCAGATTCAACAAGTTTAAGCAATAATCTTATTTATCATATTTTTTAGGATAGTAAGAAAAACATATGGATATCAACAAATAATGGTCTGAATCTTTATAATCCAAGTGAAGATAACTTTAAAGTATTTAAAACAAATTCTAATAAAGGAACTTCAATAAATAATAATACAATATTTTCGATTTTCGAAGATAATTATGATAACTTATGGATATGTACAATGGGAGGTGGGTTGAATAAGTTCGATGTTAAAAAAAATAAGTTTACATATTATACAGATAAAGAAGGCTTGCCAAATAATGTCGTTTATGCAGTTGTGCCAGATAAATCAGGTTATTTCTGGCTAAATACTAATCATGGTTTATGCCGGTTTAATCCTATAAATGGTGCCTGTGTAAATTATGATGTAAAAGATGGATTACAAAGTTACGAGTATAATGGCGGAGCTCAATGCCGAACTCATAATGGTGAAATATTCTTTGGTGGGATGAATGGCTTTAACCTTTTTGCACCTGATGAAATTCCAAATAGGCAAATCCCTCCCAGACCTGTTATTACAAGCTTCCGTATTTTTAATGAATTAAATTATCGCGAATATTTTAATGGTGATACTATACAATTAAATTATTCTGACAACTTTTTTTCGTTTGAATTTGCATCACTTGATTTATCAAATGGATCAAATCTTTTTTATGAGTTTAAATTAGAGAATGTAAATAAATATTGGATAAAAACAGATGCCGATCATAGGCTGTCAGAGTTTACCAATATTGCACCGGGGGTATATAAATTCAGAGTTAAATCTTCGTCAACAAATTATTTTGGCGAATCTGAAGAAACTGTAATCACTCTAATTATTTTACCGCCTTGGTGGCAGACATGGACATTCAGAATTTTATTAGCATTTACAATTATTTTAATTATTGTCTACATTGTTAGAACTCAGCTTAAACGTATCAGAAGAAAAAATGAAATTGAGAGAACAATGCTGGAAATGGAAAAGAAAATATTTGATACCGAAAGAAAGGCATTAAGACTTCAAATGAATCCTCATTTTATCTTTAATACTTTAAATGCAATTCAATATTTTATTTTTCAGAACGATAAATTGTCGGCAAATAAGTATATCTCAATGTTCTCAAAATTGATTAGACAGATACTTATTAACAGCCAGCAAAATACAATATTGTTAAGGGATTATTTAACTGCACTTGAATTATATATAGAACTTGAGCTACTTCGTTTTGAAAATTTGTTTGATTTTAAAATTTCTGTATTTCCCGATGATAGCATATTGGATTATCAGATTCCTTCAATGATACTTCAACCTTATGTTGAAAATGCGATAAGGCATGGATTGATTCACAGGAAAGAAAAAGGGATGTTGCAAATTACTGTGAGAAAAGAAGAAGCCGGCAGAATTCTTTGTTCAATAGAAGATAATGGTATAGGTAGAGAGAAAGCTGAAGAAATCAGATTAAAAACTAAACCAGATCACCAGTCACTTGGAACACAAATAACTGAATCGCGTTTACGACTTATTAATAAATTGTATGGTAGCGAAATGTTTATCAATACCTTTGACTTGACCGATTCAAAAGGCAATCCAATTGGTACAAAAGTGGAATTGAATATTCCTGTTATGGAAAAATAAAATATATAATTATGATTAAGGCAATAATTGTTGATGACGAAAAAAAATCTGTGCAAACAATGTCTTTAATGCTTAAAGAATATTGTCCGGATGTTGAAGTTATTGGTTTTGCACATTCTGCAATTGAAGGTGCAAAAGAAGTAATTAGCAAAAAACCCGACCTCTTATTTCTTGATGTAGAAATGACCGGTGGCAGTGGATTTGATTTGCTGGAAAGTTTGCCCGAACGTAATTTTAAAGTAATATTTGTTACAGCTCACGACCATTATGCTTTAAAAGCAATTAAATTTCATGCTATTGATTATGTGTTAAAGCCTATTGATGTTGAAGATTTAAAGAATGCAGTTGCAAATTTTGTTTCTCAAAAAACAAATAATTTAAAAGTGCCATCAGATATTGAAAGATTACTCGAGCACATGAAGGTACAAAAAGTAAAAAAGATTGCTGTGCCTACTACCAATGGAATAGAGTACCTTGCAATAGATGAAATTATGTATTTTACAGCTGACAGAAGTTATTGTAAAATTGTTCTAACAAATAACAGAAGTATTCTAGTCTCAAAAGGATTAAGTGAAATAGAAGACCTTCTGCCAACTGAAAATTTCTTCAGAATTCACAAATCAAATACGGTAAATCTTGCTTTTGTAAAAAAGCATTTAAAAACAGATGGTGGAATTGTTGAATTAACTGATGGCACTAAGCTTTATATTGCACGAACAAAGAAAGATGAGTTTATGCTTGCAATGGAAAAATTTCTATAATTTTTAAATCAGACAATTTTTAACAATGAATGAAAGTGTAACAATTATTCACAAAGTTTTTCAAATATAAGTTAAGTGCCTTACTGATAAATTGTTATCCGCCACGGCGGCAATGTCATTGACTTAAGAAAATGTAATTTTGTTAATCCATTTGCTTACTTCTCGATACGCTTTGCTACTCGAAGTTGCAAATAGAAATTGTTCCTCAGCCGCAGAGCGGCTGAGGAACAAGCTAGAATGATAGTCCGCCGCGGCGGAGAATTCAATCGAGAACTACAGGGAGTTTTAGCTTAAGTCAATGACATTGGCCACGACGGTGCAGCGAATTGTTTAAAAAGATCTTTAATAAACCAGAAAATGAGCCTGGGATTACATTTGTTGGAGTTCTACTACAACAAAATATTTTATGCTTTGCTTTTAACTAAGAGTGATATAATGGATTCTCGGTTTAACATAGTTATTAAACACAGATGTTTGATAAGTTTTAACTTGTGTGCGAATATTGAAGTTAAAAAACGTGTACGTTTGAATTGAAAATTTTTGTACTATGGGCAAAATAGTTAGGAATATATTATTATTGCTACTTGCATTAATTATTATTTCAGGTTCGGTAATAGGTTATTTTTATTACAATAAAGAAGAAATAGTAGTAACTCAGCTTTTAAAAGCTGTTCCTACAGATGCAGCAATTGTAGTTGAATGTAAAAATGCTACTACTTTCTTTAACCATCTGCAAACTAAAAGTAATGTGTGGAATTTGTTAATTCAGGTAACAGAAATTAATGAAATAAATTCAAAGGTTTCGTGGCTCGATAGTCTGTTTATTAATTCAAAAGAACTAGCTGCTGTTTCGGCAAAAGGACCACTAATTGTATCAGTTCACCTTTCAGGTAAAAAAAGATACGAAACTCTTTTTTTAATGAATTTTGGCTCATTTATAACTGAAGAAAAAATAAAAACTTTTTTAAAAACCGAGTTTGGAGATAGTATTCGTATAAACGAAAGAAATTATAACGAAACAATAATGTATGAAACAATACTACCTGATGAATCAAAAATAAAAAATTTCAGCTGGGCAATTTCACAGGGAGTTTTTGTTTTTAGCGAATCTTCATTACTTGTTGAAGATGCTATTCGTCAGGTGCAATCCGACTACTCGTTGTTAGATAAACCCGGATTTAGAAAAGTATTGGAGACAGCGGGTAAAAATGTTGATGGAAATATTTATGTAAACCATAAAGCCTTTCCGGGCTTAGTTTCTGTTCAACTTGCAAATTGTTATCAGAAATCTGTTTCAGCTTCAACTAATATTGCCGAGTGGAGCGAGATTGATTTTCATGTAAAGCCTGATATGTTTATGTTTAATGGGTTTACATACCCTGGTGATTCTATCGCAAATTACACGAATATTTTCATGAATCAGGAGCCTCAGAAATTTTCTACTTCAGAAGTTATGCCTGGCGATGTGTATTCTTATCTTTTTTTAGGCATCTCTGATTTTAAAAAATACATGACTGATTATAAAAATTATCTAGAAGCTGGTGGAAAAATAAATACCTATAATAAAGACATCGATTTTATAAAAAAGAGTTATAAAATTGATATCGAAGCAGCATTCGGTAGTATAATAGATGGTGAAGTTGTAATGGCTTTTGCCGATAATCAATTAAATGCAAATGATTCTGTAAAGTCGGAATATGTTTTTATTAAAACAAAAAGCAGAAGTCTTACCGAAGAAGGAATGAATTTATTAATAAACAGAATTGCACAGGTTCAAAATAGAAAGCCCGAATCTTATCAATCGCAATGTGTTATAGACGCAGAAACCTCATTTCCTGTTTACTCGTTTCCGATTAAAAATATTGGAGGATTGCTTTTTGGAAATGTGTTTGACCGTGTTCCAACTTCTTATTTTACATATTTAGATAATTACTTAGTGTTTAGTTCTTCAAAACTTGCTTTAAAAAAGCTTCATCATTCATATTTGCTTAAAAAAACTCTGGCTAATGATGGCTTTTACCAGAGCTATACTGAAAATCTAGATTCTAAAAGTAATTTTCTTTTTTATATCGATTTATCAAGAGCAAAAGACTTTGCTTCTGGTTTTTTAAATAAAGAATTATCGCAAATATTTAATGCAAATTTTGAGGTGTTTAAAAGACTTGATGCTATTTCCTGTCAGATGAATGTTTCAAGAGGGATGATTTACAATAGTATTATTATTAAATATAATCCTGAGATTAAAGAAAAAACCCATACTATTTGGGAAAGTCGCTTAGATTCTACAATATCTCAAAAGCCATATTTTCTTATAAATCATTTAACTGATGAGAAAGAAGTATTTGTTCAGGACGATGGGCGAACACTTTACCTGATAAACAGTACAGGTAGAATACTTTGGAAAAATAATATTACCGAAACAATTTTGAGTGATGTTTTTCAGGTTGATGCTTTTAAAAATAAAAAACTACAATACCTTTTTAACACAAGAAATTATATTTATTTAATAGATAGAAACGGTGATTATCTTGAACGATTTCCTATAAAACTACAGTCGCCCGCAACAAATGGTATTAGTATAGTTGACTTTGACGGAAAAGGAAATATTAGAATTTTTGTTGCTTGTTCTGATAAAAAGATATATTGTTATACACCTGATGGGAATATTGTTAAGGATTGGAAATTCGAACAAACTGATAATTTTGTTTATCAGCCTATTCAGTTCTTTAAAGTAAAAGATAAAAATTACGTAGTATTTGCAGATACTTTAAATTGTTATCTTCTTGATCGTAAAGGGAAGGAAGTAATTAAACTTAAAGAATATTTTCCCATAAACCGTAAAAGTCGTTTCTTTTATGAGCAAAAAAATCCAGAAACAGAAGATAGGTTAGTTACAACTACTGTTGATGGAGGTATTAGATATATTTACTTTGACGGTACAGTAAAAAAACAGAATATTGGTAATTTTACACAAAATCATTTTTTTGATTATCATGACATGGATGGCGATGGGTATTGCGAATTTATTTATCTTGACCAGGACGAACTCTCAATTTATAATCGGTTAAAGAAAAAGACCTGTTCATATGATTTTTCGGAAACTCCATTATTTCGCCCTGTTTATTATGAGTTTCCTGGTGCGCGGCATAAAATAGGAATTGTATGTAAAGAAAATAACAAAATATACTTAATTGATAAAGATGGAAAATTGCCTAAGGGTTTTCCGCTTGATGGAGGTACGCCATTTAGTATTAGTCATTTTAGCACTAATGAAAGAATGTATAATCTTATTGTAGGAAATAAAGATGGTTTTCTTTACAATTATGAGGTTTATTAAGCTTTATTAAAAAAAATAAAATTTTGAACTAATAAATAATTATTTGCTTTTTATTCTCATAAGTTGTATATTTCAACCGATTATAATAATTTTAAGTATGAGAAAATATATAATTAGTTTACTGGTTTCTTTTTTAATATCCTCTTTAACTTTTGCGCAATGTAATTTAACTGTGTCGCAAACAGAATTTAATATTTGTGAAGGAACTCCGGTTCAACTTTCGTCAAGTATAATATGTGCTGATACTTTAGATGATTCTAATTTTAATAGTGGTTCGCTAAATGTAGGGTGGTTTTCTCCTTCATCTCCTATGTTTACTAATCCATGTGGTGCTGGTTCTGATGGTAGTACTTATTTATGGATTGGTCCGGCTTCTACTTTCCCAAGGGAAGTAATATCTACAGTGTACGTTGTTTCAGATTCAGTTGATATTTGTTTTGATATGACCTATGCAAGTCAATCTAATTCAACTCCCTGCGAAGGTCCAGATATGGCAACAGAAGGGGTGCATTTTCAATATTCAAATACCGGTCAAGGCGGTCCCTGGGTAGATCTGGGTTATTGGGATCCTTTAGGTGGTTATGACCCTATAATGACTAGTTGGAATAGATACTGTTTTCATTTAATTACAAGTGGTAATGTTTGGTTCAGATGGTATCAGGATGTGACTTCAGGCAATGATTTTGACCATTGGGGGCTGGATAATGTCACAATAACAACAAGCAATTATTCTGCTTCTAATGGAAATACCGTCTGGAATACTGCAAATGGACTTTTTTATAATGGTCAAAACCCTCCATTGTTTTATCCGGATAGTTCAATGTGGCTAACTGTAACTTATACTAATTTGCCAATAATACTATCTGACACAGTTTTTATTACAGTTTATGATAGCATTCCATTATCTTTTTCGGGTTTGATGGATACAATCTGCCATAATGAAATGCCAGTAGCATTAACTGGAATTCCTGCAGGTGGAACATTTTCAGGTTCGGCAATGCAGGGAAATTTATTTAATCCTTCTTTAGCGTCAGCTGGAATGAATACAATTTATTACAATTATTATACAATTATTAATGATACAATTAATGGATTACAGCCTGTGTTTTATGATGACTTTAGTACAGATAAAGGTTGGACCGGATATGGGGTCGAATGGTCCCGTGGTCCTGCTGTTGCAAGTGTTGGATGTTCCGGTGCTCAAGATCCGTCTCAGGATAATACAGCTTCAACTTTAGATAATAATATTATAGGAAATTATATTGGAGGTTGTTATCCAAATAGTATGAATCAAACATATTGGCTTAGTTCTCCCATAATTAATTGTAGTAATTTTAATACATGTTCAATTCAATTCTATAGTTTAAGCGGATGCGAATCGGCAAGCTTTGATCACATGTATATAGAGGTTTCTGGAAATGGTGGATTAACCTGGAATTCATTATATGCTAATATTAGTACTGTATCCGAATCTTCATGGACCTTTAGAGAATATCCTGTGAGTATTGCAAATAATAACTCCAGTTTTATGGTACGATTTGGTATGGGATCTACAGATGGTTCTGTTAATTATAACGGATGGAATATTGATGATTTCTCTGTGAATTGTTATGGGCAAATGGTCTATGCTGATACTCTTTGTAATTATAGAGTTACTGATTCTGTTTTTGTTCAAAATTGTACAACTATATCTGATCCTTTATCAGATAATATTTATTTGTCAATATCTCCAAACCCTGCATGTACTTCATTAGTAAAAGTTGAATGGAGGTTGCCTGAAAATGCTGAAGCTTTATCCATTGAAATGTATAATTTGTTAGGTGAAAGACTAGCAATTAAAAAGATTAATACAAATGAGGGTAAACTAGAATTTGATATTTCAGATTTTCCAAAATCAATTTATGAAATTTGTGTTACAGGTACAAATGGTTATAGGAAAAGCACAAAGCTAGTTAAGCACTAGAATTATTTTTTTGTTAGGTCTTTTTACCTGGCATTTAAAAAGGATTTAAACTTGTATTTATTTACCACTTCTTAAAAATAAAAAATACTGCAAGTACTATAAAAGCAAAGCCTACTATATAATTCCATTTTAAACTCTCGTTTAAATATATAATTGCAAAAGCAGAGAAAACTACAAGACTAATCACTTCCTGAATTGTTTTAAGTTCAAATGCATTAAACTGACCGTATCCAACTCTGTTAGCAGGAACCATAAAACAATATTCAACAAATGCAATAAGCCAGGAAATAAGTACAACTTTCCATAATGTTACATCTTTAAATTTTAAATGACCATACCAGGCAATAGTCATAAAAATATTTGAAACGGTTAGTAAAAGAATTGTCCACATAATTTATTTTTTTACAAAGATAATTTTATGGTTTAAATAAAGATTTTTAATGACTAAAAACATGTTTTGTTATCTTTTAAAAGTCATAAAAATTTTATAATTTGCATTCGTATTTATAAACCAAGGAATACCTCTTTTTACTTTTTTAACTTACAGAAAACTGTAATGAAATTATTTTTGTTGTGTATAATATTATTCTGTTTGACATTTGCGTCATATGCTCAAACTGCTGATACATTAAAGTCTGGCAAGGTCAAGCCATACCTAATTCCAAATACTGAAATATTAATTACTCCTCCAGCCCATTTCAAATTTGTTGAAAAAATCAACGGTTTTATTCATCTTGGCAGTTCTGCCTCAATTACTGCAACTGCTGTTGATGGGACGTCATATCTGCAGGTAGCAGAAGGTCTTACGTCTGAATATTTTAATACACAAAATGCCGTGTTAATTTCATGTGAAGATGTTAAAACTGCATTGGGAATGGAAGGGAAATTATATACTCTTAGTTTTCAAACTACTTCAAATGATACTTCAAAAAAAGTTCTTCAGTTTGAAAGAATGATGTTTTTTACCGGTGATTATAACCGAACAATATGGTTAACTGCTAATTATCCTGCATTGTTGAAAAAATTGTTGTATCCTGTATTAAGAGAGAGTTTGCTTACAGTTAAATTTAATGATAGCAAATAGTAAAATAAATGAAATGGATTACTCGCATATTATTTATTTTAATTATTGCTATTTGCCTGCATAGCAATAGTAATGCCCAGACTTATTTCATAAATCACGACATTCCTTATTCAACTTCTAATCAAAATATGTGGGGACCCAATGGTAGTCCTTTTAACATAAATGTAAATTTTGATTTATTTCATGTAGCTTTTGATACAGCAATTTCAATTGGATATATGGATACTATATTGGGCGAACCTGTAGGAGCTATGTTTAATATTGACACATGGTTTGTTGTGGGTTCTACTTTTGATATGCATGGATGGACAACTGGGTGGTTAGATGTTGATTATCCTGTTGAAATAAATTTAGAGGTTCCTAATAATTATACTTTTAATCCTGGTGAAGTTGTAACAATACACTCAGATTACGAAGTTCAGCCAGGTTGGGAATTGTATTCTCATTTTCCACAGGCTGGTGTAATTTCTCTAGATCTTGATTTTGGTTTTGGCCTTAATATCGATGCAGATGTTTGTTTGGTTGGTTGTGATAGTATAAGTATTATGAACATTCAGGTACCTACCGATTCAATTGTAATTTTTTATCTAAACGGACTAACCGGTGAAACCATTTATCCATGTGCAGATCCAAGTAGCCCTTTAGGTTTTGGTTTTTGTCATGATACAATTTTACCGATAACATTTAACAATTTATTTGGAATAGGGTTGAGTGGATGGATAACATTGCCATATATTGAAACAACTGACTGGTTAGATAGTACAGATCAATGTCATCAGATTTTGGGAGCCAATGGTGATAGTACCTACATGAATCTTGATATAGATATTATTCAATTTCTTTCAGCAGTTGCAGGGCTAATTCCACCACCACAGGGTCCGGCTATTCAACAATTTTTAGGTATGCTAAATGGCACATATGACGCTGGAGGAGGAATTACTATTGACTACTCCTTGCTTACAGCACATATGTCTATAACTAACACTATGCAGCAGGATCTTACTTTCAACCCGACTGTAAATACTGTGTTTACGTTTCCAACTCCTGTAGAGTATTTTGTTTCAGACCCAAATAATGGGAATGCTATAGTTGATCAGGGTGTTTCAGATTCAATAGCTTTTGCAACATGTATGGATTTTAATTATCGTTATCCATGCTTTGGTTGGCCACAAATGCCAATAGGTATAGCAGCACATCTTGATAATGATTTTACAAATCATGTATGGGATAGTATTGCTTTTACTTTCCTTTTAACAGCTCTTGAATTTGATATTCACATACCATTTCCAATTTTAAAATCAGTTACTGTTCCCGAATTTTGCATAAAAGTGCCTTTTAATTGTGCTGATTCTACATGTTATTATGAAATTTGTTCGCCCGAAATAACAAATGAACCATATTGTGCATTGAAAGATAGCCATGGTGGTCCGATATATGATGATGGTGATGGAGATATTGATCCACCACATATTCTGGATTGGGATTATCATATAGGACCATTGGTAGATTTGTCGCTTCCGTTGGGATATATACCATTAACCTGGTATAATAACACGTGGGAATTAGCAGGTTTTGATACTGACACTACATTTGATGGAATAATAATGATACCAAATCCAGTGATGGAAATTGTTTCTGTTACCGATAATGATAATGTTTGTTTTGGTGATAGTATTGGTAACATTACCATAACAATGAATTATGGGACATTACCATATATTTTTACATGGTCAAATGGAGTAATAGATACATCGTTTTCAAATGTAAATACTCAGACCGGATTACTGTCCGGAATTTATGGTATAACAGTCAGCGATATTAATGGTTGTACATTAACTGCAGTTGATACGATTACTGAGACTAATCCACCAATTTTTGTAACATTAACCCCAACTCATGTATTATGTAACGGAGGAATTACAGGTTCTATAACTTCAAATGTTTGGGGAGGAACTCCGGGCTATACTTATCAATGGACTCCTATTGGTGGAGTAAATCCAAATGCTATTAATTTGCCAGCAGGTATTTATTCTCTTTCGGTAACAGATGCTGCAGGATGTCCACAAACTGCCACAACAACTATTACAGAACCTGCTGCTCCTGTTTTAATAACTCTGGATTCAATTGTTCATGTACTTTGTTTTAATGGGAACAATGGCGCTATTTCTATAACTGTTGTTGGTGGAAGTCCAGGTTATACTTATAATTGGTCAAATGGTAATACTGTGCAGGATATTAGTAATTTAACAGCGAATACATACACTGTAACCGTTACAGATACTCATTTATGTACAGAGATATTTACTGAGACAGTTACTCAACCACCACTACTATTATCAGCTATTGCCTCAACAAATGTCAGTTGTTACGGACTTTCCGATGGTACAGCAAATTTAATTGTAAGTGGAGGCGTTCCACCTTATAACTTTATATGGAATAATGGTGAGATTACCGAAGATCTTTCTAATTTGTCTTATGGTGATTATACAGTAACTATTACTGATCAGAATTTGTGTACATCTGTATCTAGTATTTATATTACTCAGCCACAAGCGCCGTTATCTGCCACTTATATTGTTACAGATGTTTTGTGCCATGGCTTAAGCATAGGTGCAATAAATGTTAGTCCAACCGGAGGCACGCTTCCATATGCATATGAATGGAGTTCAGGGCAAACAACTCAGGATTTAAATAATATACTTGCAGGTAATTACTCAGTAACAATTACTGATTTTAATTTATGCAGTTATACAACAAATGCTACAGTTTCTGAGCCTCCTCAGGCAGTAGCAACAATAATTATAGCAACTGATGTTCGTTGTTTTGGAGAGGTTAATGGAGCTGCAGATTTAACAGTAACTGGTGGTGTTCCGCCTTATGTTATTGAGTGGAATACCGGTTCTTCTCTTGAAGATATTAATACCCTTTATGCAGGAATATATTATGTTACAGTAACTGATAGTCATAATTGCTCTGTTGTGGATAGTGTTAAAATAATTGAGCCGGGTGAGTTGTTCGCTTCAATAACAGAAAATGTTAGAATTTGTATAGGAGATACTGCTAATATTATTGTTTCTGCAACTGGCGGAACAGCCTGGTATTCTTATTTATGGAATACAGGACAAACTGATACCCTAATTCATGTGTTGCCAAATGTTACAACAAATTATAAGGTCACGGTTACTGATAATCATGGATGTATTGCTACAGATATAGAAGCAGTGTATGTATATCCACCATTAACTGCCGAAATAAATGTAGATAAAGATACAATTTGCCCGGGCGAAGCAGTGCTGATAACAGGCAATATTTCAGGAGGTAATTCTCAATATTCAGTTAGTTTAAATGATACAATTATTATTAATTTACCATATGTATACTATCCTCTTGTTTCGTCACAATATGTAATAACAGTAGAAGATAATTGTAGCACTCCTCCTATTGTTTTCTATAAAGATATTATTGTATTAGCATCACCTCCTATAGGTTTTCTCGCAGATGTTACAAGTGATTGCGCGCCTTTGACTGTAAGTTTTAATGAAGTAAGTCCAATAATTGGGCAAACTTATATTTGGAATTTTGGAGATGATAATTCTTCAAATACAAGTATAATTAAAAATCCTCAGCATATTTATGAAGTGCCGGGAACTTATGATGTTTCTTTAACAGTTACTTCTATGGGTGGATGTACTTCTTATTCCGAAATTCCTGAAATGATTCATGTATATCCAAACCCAGATGCCAAGTTTATTACAAATCCAATAGCTGTTAATATAATAAACCCTTCAGTTAATTTCATTAACTTATCTACAGATGCAAATGATTATTTATGGTATTTTGGTGATGGCGATTCTACAAGCGAAGTTAACCCTCATCACATATACTTAAATATTCCTAATCAGTATATTGTTACATTAATAGCATTGAATTCTTATGGTTGTTCTGACACTACTAAATCTAACATGAATGTTAGTGGTGACTATACTTTTTATGCTCCATCTGCCTTTTCTCCTGATGCGGATGACAGAAATGAAGTGTTTAAAGTTTATGCAACTAATATAGATTTTGAATCATTTAAATTATTTATTGTTGATCGTTGGGGAGAAATAATATTTAATACTAATGACATAAATACTGGATGGGATGGCAGAGCAAAAGGCAGTGAACTTGTACAAGTTGGGTCATATACATGGATGGCTTCATTTAAAGATATGAACGGGGTTACTAGAAATAAGACAGGTGCTGTAACAGTAATCAGATAATTATGAAAAAAGGGATATTTATTTTATTTTTTGTTTCTGCTATTTATAATGTTACAAAAGCACAATCTAGTCCTGAATCGTTAATAGACAGCTTCTTTGTTTATTATAAAACTGCAGGAATTGATAAAGCTATTGATTTTGTTTTTGCTACTAATAAATATATGGACCAAAGCAAAGAGGTTATTGATAACATTAAACTAAGATTAAACCGTGCAACTCCACTTTTGGGTCCATATGAAGGGTACGATTTATTTATTAAAAAGCAAGCCGGTCAATCATACGTATTCTTAAGTTACATGATAAAATATGACCGTCAACCTATTCAGATTTCCTTTATTTTATATAAACCAAAAGATAAATGGCAAATACAAAATCTTCGCTTTGATGATAAGGTTGACGATGAGTTAGAAAAACTTCCAAATGTTGCAAAGTAAAAATATTATTTTTATTTGCTGAACCCCCATTTATTATTTAATTCCTTTATTGCGTCTTTCGCAATCCATTGTGCCGATTTATGTGGTTGTTTTAATAGTCTTTCAGAACATTCTATTGCTAAAGTTCCTAGTTCTATATTTCTTTTTCCAATTTGCCTTAATGCCCAGTTTACAGCTTTTTTTACAAAATTTCTATTATCAAAAGAGTATTTCTCTATTAAATTTAAATATGGAAAAAATTTATCGTTTTTAGCTTTTTTATCATGAATTGCAATACTCGCGATTAATGCAAAAGCTGCGCGTCGCACAAATTCTTCTTCACGTAATGCCCATTCGTGTATTTTTTTATCAGCAAAAGGAGTTTTGTCAAAAATATTCATGCATGCCTGATCGCAAATATCCCAAGAATTAAAATCATTAACCCATTGATCCATATCTTTTTCGGTTAATTCGTTATGTTTAGAAATTAAAACGGAAATAATCCGAGCTTCATGATAATTTGACTTCCAAAGTTCGCGAGCTAATTCAGTGTTTTTTCCAATTATTTTTGCAAAATTTCTAAGCAATGGAACTCTTATTCCAAAAGCTGTATCTGTTTTTATTGCAAATCTTTCCATTTTAATACGGAAACTATCGTTTTTGTTCTCGTTAAGCCAGAATAGTATTGCTTCAATATTTTCCATCTTATTAAAATTTAGTGATCAAAATTACACATTCAAACAAAATAAATTACTTTTGGTATAAAATAATATAATATGAATTGGGAACAGATAAGAGATGATTTTCCAGTAGCAAGAAATACTGTATATTTTCAAAGTGCGGGTATGTCACCATTGCCAAATCAGGTATTGGATGCAATAATTAAAGCATATACTAAGCTAAATCAGTATGGCGATATACATTTTATGGAAGATCTGATAGAAACTGAAAGACTTAGGGGTGTGTTAGCATCAATGCTAAATACCGAAGCAGATAATGTGAACATTGTTCCAAGTAATTCTTATGCAATGTCATTATTGGCTTTGTCTTTTATAGATACTGTTAAAACTCAATTTAATATAGTCTCAATGTTTGATGAATTTCCTTCAAACACTGTACCTTATGAATATAAGGGTATAACAATGAAATATGTTAACCCAATCAATTCTAGATTTAATATTGATGATATAATGTCGGCAGTTGATGAAAATACTTTAGCCGTTGTTACATCTTATGTTCAGTTTGGTACAGGTTTCAGGCAGGATTTAAAGAAATTAGGACAATTATTAAAACAAAAAAATATTTTGTTTGTTGTTAATGCTACTCAGGGATTTCCACTTTTTAATGTTAATGTAAAAGAATTTAATATTGATGTTATGACCTGCTCTATTCATAAATGGGGTTTTATAGGGCATACAGGAACAATTTTTTATACTTCTCCTGAGTTTAGAGAGCGATTTGCAAGTCCAATAGCAGGATGGCTTTCTGTTGATACAGGTATGGAATTAATACATGCAGGGAAAAATGAACCTTTTAGCTTACATTCTTCATCAAGAAAATACTATACCGGCACATATAATCTTCAAACCCTTATAGGCCTTAAAGCTTCAATGGCTTATCTAAATAATATAGGCTTTGATAACATAGTGTCAAGATTATTTGAACTCGGCGATTATTTAATAAAGAAACTAAATCAGGTAGAAATTAAAATTGTTTCGCCGGTAGATTCAATACAAGAGCGTTCAGCAATAATCTCAATTACAATGGGTGCCGAGCTGAACTCAAAAGCAGTTTTCTTTTTAGAATCAAAAAATGTTTATACTTCTTTAAGAGGTGGGGTAATTAGAATAGCTTTTAATATTTTTAATAATTTTGAGGATATTGATAAATTAATTGAAGCTTTAACCGAATTCAAAAAAACAAAGTAATATGAAAATATTTAGCGTATTAATAGTTGTAATTGCAATATGTTATGGTAATGCTATTGCCCAGAAAAAAGATGATATTAAAAACTGGCATCATAAAGATTCTAAACTTGATAAATATCAAGTGATAAGTACAAACAAAGCGTATGAAGAATTATTAAAGGGAAGAAAATCCAAGACAGTTATTGTTGCAATAATTGATAGTGGAGTAGATACAACTCATCAGGATTTGAAAGGTAAATTCTGGATAAACGAAGATGAAATTTCTGGAAATGGGATTGATGATGATAACAATGGTTACATTGATGATATAAATGGCTGGAATTTTATTGGAAATTCAAAAGGCGAAAATATTTTAAATGAAAATCTTGAAGTAACTCGTATGTACCATGACTTAAAAGCTAAATTTAGCAGTATTGATACTGTTAATATTTCTGGTCAGATTAAAAAGGAATTTGATTTTTATAAATTAATGAGAAAAGATTTTTTGTCAAGGTATAATGAAGCAAAAAAGGGTTATGATGAGTTTATGCTTTTTAGCGAATATTATAAGAAGGCTGAAAGTAATGTTAAAGAAGAATTAAAAAAAGAAACATATACCGAAGAAGATTTAAAGCTTCTATCTAATTCTACAGACAGGGTAATAAAAAGTTCAGCACTTTATTTACTTCAGCTAATGGAAAGAGGATTTAGTCAGGCTAATTATAATTCATATAAACAACATGTAGAGACTGAATATAAATATAGATTTAATGTTGATTATCATCCCAGAGATATTATTGGAGATGATCCTTATAAGAATGATAGCATATATGGAAATAATAATGTAATGGGACCACGTTGCGGTCATGGCACATTTGTTTCAGGAATTGTAGGTGCTAATCGCGGTAATTCAAATGATGCATATGGTATTGCGGATAATGTTAAGATTATGGTATTAAGAGTTGTTCCGGATGGTGATGAACGCGATAAAGACGTTGCAAATGCAATAAAGTATGCTGTAAATAATGGTGCACAGGTTGTAAATATGAGTTTTGGTAAAGATTATTCACAGCAAAAGTATTTGGTTGATGAGGCACTTGCATATGCAAATAAGAAAAAAGTTCTGTTAATACATGCAGCAGGAAATGAATCAGAAGATAATGATATTAAATGGCATTATCCAATAAATTTAACAAATGACAGTTCGAGAACAATAACTGATTATTGGATTGAAGTAGGGGCGTCATCATTAAAGGCAGATAAAACCTTACCCGCTGTATTTTCAAATTATGGACAAAAAAATGTTGATGTTTTTGCTCCGGGAGTTCAGATTTATTCTTTAGAACCAGGTCAGAAATTTGAATCAGCAGATGGAACAAGTTCTGCTTCTCCGGTAGTATGTGGAGTTGCAGCATTACTAATGTCATATTTTCCACAACTTTCACCAGCTGAAATTAAGGAAATAATTCTAAAGTCTGCAGTTCCTTTTAAAAAATTAAAAGTAAATATTCCAAATAGTACTGAACCAAAACCGAAGAAAGCAAAATTTGGAACTTTATCAGAAACAGGTGGTGTAGTTAATTTATATAATGCAGTTTTAATGGCAATTGAAAAAACAAAGTAGAATGAGATTTTTAATTTTATTATTGTTAGTTGTTATAAATATACAATTCGTTTTTTCAGTAAATAGTAAAGATACTTTAAATGATAAGCTTGTTGAAATGAAAGAACAAGGCAATAGCTTTGTTATTTCAGGACAATATTCGAAAGCAATAAAAATGTATTTTGATGCACTTAAACTAGCAGAATCGCTAAAAGACACATTTTCAATAGTCTCTATCTATAATAATATTGGTACGGCTTACAAGGAAATACAGGACTATGGAAATGCACACAAATTTCTTCAGAAGGCAGAAAAATTAATAAACAGACTTCAAAATAAATCACTTATTGCAGATATCTATAATACTATTGGTAATATTTATTACGACACATATAAGGATAGTCTGGCTATAAAGTATTATGAAAAATCACATGCTGTTAGATTGATTGCCGGTGACAGCATGAAACTGGCATCATCGTTTAAGAATTTGGCAGCATTTTATCTTGATATCGGAAATATGGAAAAGGGAAAAGAAATGATTTCTGAATCCATAAAAATAAGAGCTGCTTTAAATGACAGTTCTGGAATTGCCAGTTCTTACCTTGCATTGGGTGAAGCATATTTATTGCAAAAACAATATGAACTGGCAAAAAGATATTTAAATAATGGATATTCTTATGTTTTGTTAAATACTCCTATTTATATAAAACGAATGTTTTTTGAAGATTTTGCTTTACTTTATTCGGGAACTAATGATTATAAGTCTGCTTTCAAATATCAGAATTTGTTAATGAGTTTAAAGGACAGTGTGCTTAACACTGAGAAGTCTAAGCAACTTATAGAAATGCAAACAAAATATGAAACTGAAAAAAAAGAGCAACAATTAAAGTTAAAATCTGTTGAAGTTGAAAAGCAAAAATACAGAAATAAGGTTCAGATACTTTCTTTTATTGGACTGGCAATATTAATCATTTCAATATTCGGATTTGTTTTTTATAGGAATAAACAACGTCAGAAGGCAGAAACTATGAAAGAAAATAGCAGGCAAGAGAAACTAAGATTTAAGGCTGTTATTGATTCTGAAGAAAAAGAAAGAATAAGAATTGCTAAAGAACTTCATGATGGGCTTGGGCAATTGCTGTCATCTGCAAAATTAAATATTTCTGGTTTGGAAGACGGTATACAAAAGGAAGATGAGTATTTACTAAAGAATTCTTTAAATATAATTGATGAGGCGGTTAAGGAAGTACGAAATATTTCTCATAATATGATGCCAACTGCACTTATGAATTATGGTTTGGTTGAGGCTATATCAGGTCTGGTTAGTAAAATAAACGATTCAAAACAATTAACAATACATTTTAATAAAGAGAATTTTAATATTACTCTTGAGAAAGAAACTGAAATAACATTTTATCGGATTGTGCAGGAAGTAATAAACAATATGCTAAAACATTCAAAAGCAAAAATTATTGAGATAATGTTATCAAATAAAGAAAATCTCATTTGTTTAATGATTAGTGATAATGGAGTAGGTTTTAATATTTCAGAAATCAAGAATAGTAAAGGTATTGGGTGGCAGAATATTTATTCAAGAGTGTCAATGTTAAATGGAAAAATAAATATTGAATCAAACTTAACAATGGGTACATGTATTAATATTGAATTTAAGTTATAAAGTGAAATGTAAATATCTTCTTTTATTATTTTTTTTAATAAGTTTTAATGCTTTTTCTCAGAATTATGCAGACAGCTTAAAGAATAAACTTAAAAATTCTACTGACACCAACCGTATTAATATTTTAAATCAACTTAGTTTTTATTATTCTGAAAGAGATGATAGCATTTCTAATAGTTATGCAAATGAAGCAATTAATCTAAGTGATAAGTTGCGTTATTTAAAAGGGAAGGCAAATGCTTTGAATAATAAGGGAATTGTATACGATGTTATCGGAAATTACGATTCAGCACTTTATTATTATAATGATGCTTTAAAAATTGCAACTGAAATTAATAATGCAGGACTTAAAGCCAATGTTTATAACAATATTGGTTTAGTTTTTTGGAATAAAGGTGAGTACGAGAAAGCATTAAAAGTGTATTTTATTTCATTGAAAATTTATGAGAATTTAAAAGACAATAAAGGTATATCAAAGGTATATAGTAATGTCGGGCTTATATATTATGATCTTGGTAAACTAAAGGAATCGCTGAAATATCATTTTCAGTCATTAAATATCAGAGAGAAACAAAATGATGATTATGGAATAGGGGTTTCGTTAACAAATATTGGCTTGACTTATGAAGAAATGGACAGTATAAGTTTAGCAGTAAAATATTACCAAGAATCGATAAATTTTAAGATTAAAACAAATGACTTGTATGGGTTAGCAATTGTTTATAATAATATTGGAACAACATATTATGCACAGGGTAAAATGGATGATGCCTTAAAATATCATTTGTTAGCATTGCCGATAAGAGAAAAAATTAATGATGAATATGGACTTATAACAACGTATAATAATTTAGCCGAGTTATATCGTTGGAAACGCGACTTGAAATTATCTTTAGAATATAGTTTAAAATCTTTAGAGTTGGCAAATAAGTTGGAGTCAAAAACTAAGTTAAAAATGGTATATAAGTTCTTATACATTTATTATAAGGAAATAAATGATTATAAAAATTCTTTATTTTATTTTGAGAAATATGATTTAGTAAAAGACTCAATTTACACATCAGAAAGCTCAAGAAATATGAGCGAAATGCAAACAAAGTATGAAACCGAAAAAAAAGAACAGCAATTAAAACTCAAATCTGTTGAAGTTGAAAAGCAAAAATACAGAAATAAAATCCAGATACTTTTATTTACTGCCATTGCTGTATTTATAATAATAATATCAGGCTTTATTATATACAGAAACAAACAACGACAAAAAGCAGAATTAATTAATGAGAATAATAGGCAAGAAAAACTTAGGTTTAAATCAATAATTGATTCTGAAGAGAAAGAGCGAATACGTATTGCCAAAGAATTACATGATGGTTTAGGCCAATTATTGTCTTCAGCAAAGCTAAATATGTCTGGGTTAGAAGACGGTATTCAGAAAGAAGATGAGCAATTGCTTAAAAATTCATTAACAATAATAGATGATGCAGTTAAAGAGGTGAGAAATATTTCTCATAACATGATGCCAACTGCATTGATGAATTATGGGATTATTGAAGCAATAAATGGATTTGTAACAAAGATAAATGATACAAAACAAATTGCAATAAAGTTTGATTATGAAGGTTTAGATATATCATTAGAGAAAGAATTAGAAATTGCAATATTCAGAATAGTTCAGGAGATTATTAACAACATGCTAAAGCATTCTTCAGCAAAAAATATCGATATGCTCTTTTTTAATGAGGAAGATAAACTCAAAATGCTAATTAAAGATAATGGTAAGGGCTTTGATGTAACCGAGATAGATAAAAGTACTGGTATTGGCTGGCAAAATATTTATTCGCGTGTTTCGCTTTTAAATGGCAAAATATTAGTAAATTCACAAATTGGAATTGGTACAGAAATTTCAATAACTATTAAAGTATAAAAAATGGAGTTAGAACCCCAAAGATTATTAATAGTTGATGACCATCAAATGTTTATAGATGGTCTAAAATCGTTACTTAGAAAACAGGAAACTTTTGTCGTAGTTGCAGAAGCTTTAAATGGTCAAAGCGCATTGGATATTATTGAGAAGGAGAAAATAGATATAATTTTAAGTGATATCAGTATGCCTTTAATGACGGGCATTGAACTTACAAAAATTGTAAAATCAAAGCATCCTGAAATCAAAGTTATTGTTATTAGTATGCATAATGATAGTTCGGTTGTATCTGAAATTATAAATTCTGAAGCAGAAGGTTATATCCTTAAAAATACTGGTAAAAAGGAATTGTTCGAAGCGCTAACTAAAGTTGCTAACAATGGTACATATTATAGCAGCGATGTTTTATCAGTTATGATGCAGACAATGAAAGTAGATAAAAAATCTACTGATGAAATGAAACATCTTAGCGAAAGAGAAATTGAAATACTAAAATTAATAGTAGAGGAATTTTCAAGTGAACAGATTGCCGAAAAATTATTTATAAGTAAACGAACTGTTGACACTCATCGAATAAATATTCTATCTAAAACAAACTCTAAAACTCTTGTAGGGCTTATTAAATATGCCGTCAGAAATAATCTTATTTCCATAAAAGAGTAGTTTTCTTAAATCATTAAAATTTATTAATCGGTATTTGTACTGATAAAAATTCAGTACAGATACCGATATTTTTATGTCAAATAACATATTTTCTTTGTATGGAAGAATTAAATGAATATTTGAATGAAAAATTTAACCGACAGAGAAACTGAAATCCTCAAATTAATTCTTGAAGAAATATCAACCGTTGAAATTGCCAATAAGCTTTGTGTTAGCAAAAGAACGATAGATACTCATAGACGAAATATTATGAGAAAGACTTCATCAAATAATTTAATAGCATTATTCAAATATGCTTTAAAAAATAATTTAGTAGAAATTAATTAATGTAAATTAAAAATCAACAATATGAAAAAGAATTATTTTATCAGTTTAATTGCTTTAGTAGCAATTTTTTTAATGTCGTTTAAACCTGGAAAAAGTCCAAGTTTATATGAAGCTGTAAGTCGTCAGGATATGAAATTAATGAAAGAATTATTAGATGCTGGAGCAGATGCAAATGAAAAATATTCGGGTGCACCTATGATTTTATGGGCTGCTAATAGCGGTAATAGTGAAATGATAAAACTTTTGGTTGAAAAAGGGGCTAAAGTTGATGAAACAAATATGAGTGGCAGCACTGCATTAAGTTTTCTAGTTGATAATGGTGAAGAGCCAGAAATATTATTAGAAAAGAATAAAAAAATTAACGAAAAACTTATTGGCAGAGTTAAGGGTGATACTGCAAAAGTGGCAAAATGGTTAGTTCATGAAGATATTAATAGATTTTCAAAAGTTGCAGACAAGGTAAAAACTCTTATTGATTTAGGTGCAGATCCTAATTTCTTGCTTGGTAATATGTCTGTTAAAATAGGTACTCCATTTTTAAATGCTGTTCAAAAAAATAAGTTAGAAATAGTTAAAGTAATGATTGATTCTAAAAAAGTAAATTTAGAATATAGATTTGATGCATGGCTTGAAAAAGTACAGGGAAATGTAAATTATTTGAGTGCTTATAAGTATGTAGATAAGGATGTAGCAAGAGATTGGGCAAAAGTTCCTGAAAAAAACACTCCTTTATTAGAAGCTATTGAGAAGCAAAATCTGGAACTTGTTAAGATTTTAGTAGAAGGTGGTGCTAACTTAACAAATGGCAAGAAAGCTACAAAAAATTATAAAGAAGGATCGACTGGTTATACAGAATGGTATATCGTAGGTCCCTTAGATCAGGCTTATCTGGTGAAAAATCAGGAAATAATGGATTATCTTATAAGTAAAGGTGCGGTAAGACTTAACGATAAACTTTAGTAGTAACAAATAATTAAAAAAAACTTTATGAAAAAGTTAGTAACGATATTAGTTTTTGGATTTCTGACTGTAAATATTTTTGCTCAATCTTTAGATGATTTTTATAACAAATCATTCGAAATATATACTCCTTTTAGCGGAATGTCGTCAGTATCCAAAACCAGAGATTCTTTAGGTATGGATAAGAGCATGAATTTTTGGGGTGTGATAGATCTTGGAACAACACTATCAAAATCCAAGCAATGGGGATTATCTTTTTATTGTGGAGAACGTCAGTTATCCGACATGTTTTTTTTATTAAAAGGTATAGTTATTAAAAGCTCAAAGAAAAAGAATTTTAGTGGAGTTTATTATTTATCTGATTTCGGATTTTTGCCTAATTTCCGATTAGGGTTAAATGTTATAGGAAAAGATAATTTTGTTTTAAATGTAGGGCTTAATCATAGTTACTTTATAACAAATGGTTTGGCAAGTGTTAAAAATGATTGGTTGTCTGTTGGACCAAATGTTTATGTAGATAGAGCAATAACTGATTGGTTTGCAGTAAGACTTTCAACAGGACCTCTGTTTTCATATGCAAGCGGACAAAAAGGAAAAGGCAATCCTGCAATTTGGGAGCATAACATTGAACTCTTTACAAAATTTGGATTGTTTGCAGGTCTTGATCTACTTAGATTTTCAAAATTAAATGATGGTCTTGGAAACGAAGTTAAAATCAGAAGATATGATCTTAAAATTGGATTAAGAATCAAAATCTAATAATTATTAAATAAAAACCAATAATAGATAAAATCATGAAAAAATCAAATTTGTTTATCCTGATTGCTGCTTTGTTCATAGCAAATTCAATCAGTACTATTGCGCAAAATTGCACAATGTTATCAAAAGGAATGAAATTTACTTTTGAGGTTACTTCTTATCCAATGATACTCGAAAAAGAAGGTGCTGCTTTTTATACAATGAAGCAAAAAGATAAGGATAAAAAAATTGATGAATATAAAACAGCTATTAATTCCGGAAAGGTAACACCTAAGTCAGTTTCAAACATGGTTTATACTATCTCAGGAACTACACCAACTGGTGAATATATTTTTTCTACAGTAATAGCAGATAAAACATATGATAGTTATTTGTCCTGTAAAAATGATACTTTTTATATTCTTCGTGCAAAAGGAATGATGCCACTTGTTACAAACAACGATACAATGGGCTTTTATACTTATGGTGCACAAGGAATACCTGTTAACTTAAAAGTTGGTGGAAATACTCCTGGTTATATAGATGAATCTGTGATGTCAACAACATCTCAATCTAAAGTTAAACAAAACTTTAATGTAGGTGATGGTGGCTATAATTATTCCGGTTATGTTACGGCAACTGTCGATTATGATATATCTTTCAGAATGTTAAAATTATATCAGGGTGGTACAGTAAACAGCGAAGAAATGTTAAATATTTCAGGAAAAGATTATAAAAGTTTTGTAGTTGGAACTGAGATATGGACAAAAAACGATAACAAAGCAAATGTAGTAGTTGAAAGACAAAATTATTTTAATGACCCGATCAACGATAAGATAAATAAACAACTTCAAAAGAATTATGACAAAGGAGGAAAAAAATTAGCAGCAAAAATGAATGAGTACACTGGTGCTAATGAAGAAGGGTATGTTGTTACATATAAAGAAGAGTGGATTATTCCGGGTTTAACAGTCGCCAAAACTATTAATTATGACCAATATGGTTGCATACTTGGCACTATAGTTTTAAAATCAATAGAGTAATAATAACAATTTAAATTATATAATTATGAAAAAAACAATTTTTACAGGTTTAATGTTTGCAATGTTTGCCATGCCAACAATTGCACAAACAACAACAGAGTTTGCCGATAAAACTGCAAATGTAGATAAAATCGGATCATGGCTCGATTTCCCAGCTGAAGGAAGAAATGCTAAAAATGGCGGTGGTTATAGTGTAAATGTAGATTTACTTGACCCAAAACCTAAAAAAGTAGCCCTAGTTAGCTATTATCTTTATGATCCTGCTTGTGGTAAGTCAACAGGTGGTTCTTATACCGGCTCGGTTTCTGTTTCTTGCTGGAGAACTGCAAACGAAGTTGCACAAACTCATGTGGATGGGTTTTATGCTAAAAGTATTGATGTATTAAAATCAGAATTTAAAACTTATGGAATGGAATTATTAACTCCTGAAGAATTTATTGATACAGATGAGAAAGCTGATTTTTATTATAATTTTAGTCAGGAAAGTGCTAGAAAAGAAAAAACAGAAAGAACAATTAGAAAAGCAGCAGGTTCATCAATTTCAAGTGTTGCAGAAGCTTCTGTTTCTACATTAAAAATTTGTCCGACAGGAAAAGGTTATAGAGCTTTTTTTGTAACAAATGAAGAGATGACTGAGTCTGTTGTTACACATTTTATGAACGCTGGTGTTATGGGTGCAAACAGAACAATGTCTTCAAGTCTTGGATATGAACTTTGCAAAGGGTTAGGAGTAGATGCTGTTGTTGTATGCTATATTGTTACTCGTAAACCTAAAATGAATAAAGAAAATTATGTTGTAAATGCTGTAAACCTTTATATGTTCGGACCAAATCCAAAAAGTGAAGGACCCGAAGATAAAAATAGAGGACAGTTCTATTGTGGAGTTAGATTCTTCAGTCAGGGAATGTTAGAATTCCAGAACGAAAAAGAAAAAACACAGAGTTATGATAATATGGATAATGTTATGAAAGCTATATCCGGAAGACTTTGTAATTATGTTATTAACAAAGTTAAAAAATAAATAAAACATTTTCGTTAACCCAAGTATGTAAAGACCTCACAGATAAAAATATTGTGAGGTCTTTTTTATAAAAAATTTATATAATGAAAAATATAATAATTCTTATTTTGCTTTTAATAATTGCAAACTTTTCAGTTGCTCAAAAGGTACGTTGGTCGTATAAAGTAGATGGTTCTGTATGGGGTTACGGAAAGCCATGGGTATCCGATTATAGATTCTGGAAATATTCTGGTGCTGTTGAGGCAGAAGATGCAGTTGGAGAATCCCTGAAGAAAAGTGAAAAAAGTCCTGCGATTTTACATTATAAATTTAAACCTTTAAAAATTCAACAAATTATTGTAATCGAAAATTATAATCCTGGAGCTATAACAAAAATTGAATATGGGACAGATGGAAAAAATGGAATTAAAAAAGAAATTTATTCAGCAGAAGCAAAAGCAACTGAAAAAAAATATAGAATTCTAAATTTAACTTGCCCCCTTACAGATTTTGATGTGACTGATGTTTGGATTAGTGTTGATTATAAGGCGGTAGAAGGGGTTAATCAAATAGCAGCAGTTGCAATTTCTGATTCTAAAGAACCATATAGTCCTAAAATTAATTTACCGGCAGAACTACCATTTGAAGGAGAACCTTTTAATATTAATGAAGATATTACTGGTGAAAAGGGACCGTCGGCACCAAGAATATCAGCAGATGGTAACTATATATATTTTGACCATAACAATGGTTACGAAAATATATATTCTTCTAAATTAGGAACAGACGGAAAATGTCTTGGTGTAATGCCAAGTTTTTTTAATTTACCGGTAGAAACATCTACTGCAACTGGATTGGTTGCTGTAATGCCTGATAGAAATTCTGCAATAATTAGCAACATGAGCAAAAAACCTATTTATTATGAAGTGTATATTGATAAGAAATCAAAATTAAAAAAACGCGAAATTAGGGTAAAAGGATATCTTAATAATGAAGACGCAAACCAAAATGAAATTATGTCTGCAGATGGGAGTACATTTATTATTACACAATGGAGACCCGGAAGTTTAGATATATTTCACGAAGATCTATATTTTGCTAAGCGATTACCCAATGGGGATTTTTCTGAGTTGATAAATATGGGTGATATTATAAATACTACTGGTGATGAAATTCCTTGTTTTCTTTCTCCTGATAATGCTACATTATATTTTAGTAGTAATGGTCATTTGGGTTATGGGGATTATGATATATATGTTACCAGAAGATTGGATGAAACATGGACAAATTGGTCAGAACCAGTAAATTTAGGATCTCAAATAAACAGTTCGGAAAAAGAAAGGTATTTTACTATAACTGCATCCGGCGAATATGCCTATTTTACAAAAGGTGCGACAGTAGATACAAAAGATTTATATAGAATTAAACTTGCTAAACCAAAAGCTGAAACTCCTATTGTTGAAACAATTCGCCCTAAACCTGTAGTACTTATTTCTGGTAAAGTTCTTGATAAAAAAACAAATCTTCCATTAGAGGCTGAAATTACTTTTGAATTGTTATCACAAAATAAAACTGTAGGTTATGCACGTTCTAATGCGACAACGGGAGAATATACAATTACTTTGCCGGCAGGAGAAAATTATTCATTCAGAGCAGTTTCTGATAAGTATATTACCATAAGTGAAAATATGGATGCTACTAATATTACAGAGTATAAAGAAATAAAAAGAGATTTGTATCTTGCTCCTATTGAAGTTGGTCAGATTATTCGTTTAAATAATATATTTTTCGAAACAGGTAAAGCTGATTTAAAACCTGAGTCAAATTTCGAACTCGAAAAGCTAACTGCATTTTTGTTAGAAAATCCAAAGGTTAATATAGAAATCAGCGGACATACAGATAATGTTGGAGGTGAACAGGCAAATATGAAACTTTCAGACGATAGAGCTAAAGCTGTTGTTACATATTTATTAGGAAAATTAATTACCGAAAACAGAATAATAGCAAAAGGTTATGGTGAAACAAAATTTGTTGCAACAAATGACACAGAAGAAGGAAGAGCTTTAAACAGGAGAGTTGAATTTGTTATCTTAACAAAATAAATAATATTTTAACCCGAACGAAGAAAACCCCATTGTTAATTTAACGTGGGGTTTTTAGTTTTCAAACGGATTTTCTTTTTCAAAATCGGGACGATAATTTAAATGACTCTCATATTCCTGAATCCATCCGTTATTAAAACCCAATTTATACATAGCTTCAGTTACTTTTTTGTATTCTTCTTCTGTAATTTGTTTTTTTAATATTGGATGATTCTTTACATTATCGGTCGGGAAATATTGTGCCATAAGTGAGATAGTTACCCTGGTACTTATTTCTTCAGCAATTGTATTTAAAAGTTTAATGCTTGAATCTGCTTTTCCCGGCAAAACCAAATGACGAATTATCAAACCACTTTCAGCAATTCCATTTTCATCTGTTATTAACTTTGAACCCTTTTGAAAATACATTTCCTTAATAGCTTTAATTGCTACTTCTGGATAATTGTTTGCATCAGAAAACTGTTTGGAATCAACTTCATCAATGTATTTAAAATCTGGCAAATAAATGTCAATAAATGTTTCTAAACTTCTAAGAGTTTCCGGTTTGTCATACCCGTTGGAGTTCCAGACAAACTTAGGGTTATAGCCTGAGTTTCTAATTGCAGTAATTATTTCTTTTACCTGAGGTGCTACATGTGAAGGAGAAACGAAACCAACTACATTAATTCCAGTATTTAATATTTTTAAGATTTGGGATAGTATTGTTTCAAGTGAAATGGAATTATTGGTAAAAATATCATTACAACTGATTTGGTGATTTTGGCAATAAATACATTGCAAATTACAATGTGAAAAAAATATATTACAAACACCTAAATTTCCACCAATAGCAGGTTCTTCGCCTTTATGAATACAGATTGAAGAAATATTAAACCCTGCATCAGTTTTACAATAACCTAATTCACGGTTAATGCGGTTTACTTTACAGTTTCTTGGACAGATTTTGCACTCAGTAAGTTCTGAAGATATGAAATTAAAATTTGTTGGCTTATTGTTCATTAATGCAATGAATAAATTAAAGTGTAAAGATATAGTTTTGATAAATTTTATTTTATTCTATATTCGATTTTTTATGACTTTAATCAGATATTGTATATTTACACCCAAATTTATTAAACATGAAAACCATAATTAACTTATTTGAAGAAAGTGTAAAGAAATATTCTAACAATATATACTTAATGGAAAAGAAAGGTGATGTATTTGTATCATCTTCTTATAAGGAAGTTAGAGAAAAAGTTTATTCGTTTGCAGCTGGACTAATAGCATTAGGTGTTAATAAGGGTGACAGAATTGCACTATTATCTGAAGGTAGAAATGCATGGGTTATATCAGAATTAGGTATGTTGTATGCAGGTGCTGTAAATGTTCCACTTTCTGTTAAATTAGATGAATTATCAGAGTTAAAATTTAGAATTGAACATTCAGAATCAAGATTTATAATAGTTTCTAAAAACCACTTAAAAAAAATAAGATCACTGAAGGGGCAGTTACCTTTGGTTGAAAAGGTCATTGTTATTGATGATAATGAAATTTTGAATGAAAATGAATTATATTTTAGTGATATCGAAAAATCAGGTAATGAGTTTATCAAAAATAATTACAAACAATTTGAAGAGAGATGGACATCGGTAAGAGGAAATGACTATGCTAACATTTGTTATACTTCAGGTACTACTGCCGATCCTAAAGGTATAATACTTTCGCATAGAAACTATACAGCAAATGTAGAACAAGCATGTTCTTTAATGACAATAGAAGAAAATTATCGCACGTTGTTAATATTACCATGGGATCACTCTTTTGCCCATACAGCAGGAATTTATGCGTTTATGGCATATGGAGCGAGCGTTGCTTCTGTGCAGGCAGGAAATACACCAATGGAAACTATTAAAAATATTCCAATAAATATAAATGAAATTAAACCTCATGTTTTAATGTCTGTTCCTGCTTTAGCAAAGAACTTTAGAAAAAACATTGAAAAGGGAATTCAGGCAAAAGGACCAAAAGTTGAGAAATTATTTAACAAGGCATTGAAAGTTGCTTATGCATATAATCGTGATGGTTGGTCGAAGGGAACTGGATTCCAGATTTGGAATAAAATTATGTATGCAATTTATGATAAACTTATTTTTTCTAAAGTAAGAGCCGGATTTGGTGGCGAATTGCAATTTTTTATTGGTGGTGGTGCTTTGTTGGATATTGATTTACAAAAGTTTTTTTATGCACTAAAAATTCCAATGTTTCAAGGCTATGGTTTGTCTGAAGCAGCTCCTATAATTTCTGCTAATTCAATGGGGAAACATAAAATTGGTACATCAGGATTTTTAGTAAAAAATCTTGAGCTTAAAATTTGTGATGAAAAAGGAAATTCTTTACCTGTAGGTCAAAAAGGTGAGATTGTCGTTAAAGGTGAGAATGTTATGGTTGGGTATTGGAAAAATGAGAAAGCCACATCAGAAGCTTTAAGAGATGGCTGGCTTTATACCGGTGATTTAGGCTATATGGATAATGATGGTTTTATATATGTTATGGGACGTTTTAAAAGTTTACTGATTGCGAATGATGGTGAAAAGTATAGCCCAGAAGGAATTGAGGAAGCATTTGTAGAAAACTCAAAATATATTGACCAATGCATGTTGTACAATAATCAGAATACGTACACTATTGTACTTGTTGTTATTAATAAGTCTGCTTTACTTGCTGATTTGCAAAAAAATGGTTTAAGTATTAGCAATGAAAATGGACAAAATGCGGCATTGGCAATGATTCAGAAAGAGTTAGACGAATTTAAAAGTGGAGGTAGATTTGAAGGAACATTTCCTCAAAGATGGATGCCGGCAACATTTGCTATTGTAAGCGAAGCTTTTACCGAAGAAAATCATTTATTAAATTCTACTCTTAAAATGGTTAGAGGTAAAATAACAGAAAAATATAAAACAAGAATTGAATTTTTATATAGTTCTGAAGGAAAAAATATTGTAAATAATAAAAATATTGAAGCTCTAATTAATTAAAAATTTCGAGTTTATATTTAAAAACATATTATTTAAGGCAACGATTTAGTTACTTTTACGTCTTCTAATTGTTAATTTAATATTGAAGAATATGTTAAAGTGCAAATATTTAGCTGGTTGTCTTTTTTTTGTTATTGTTTTTTTAAGCTTTAGTGTTAGAATTATTGCTCAGAACGAAATTAAACCTGACGAAAGGCTATTTGTAAAGTATAGTCAAGATTATATTTCTAGTATGTTAATTAATAATCCTGAAAATATAGACTATTTGAATTTTTGTTTGGATAATTCGTGTTATTTTATTTCAGAAGGTAGCGATAAATTTGTGAATTCTCCAAAACTTACTCTTTTTGATAATCAAACAAAATCATCAACTCAGAATGTTGTTGAGTCAATAAATAAATCAAGTTTTAATATTCTTAATTATGATTTGAAGTTAAGTTATAGCCAAAGAACTTCATACAGAATTGGAAATAGCAATGAGGTTGTTATTTTTTATTCTTTAAAAGAAATGGCAGACAGATATAATAAATTAAAACAATCTGTAAAATAACAGATAATGAAAAAAATATTTTTTGTTTTAGCAATGTTTTTTAGTTCATATGCATTTTCGCAGAATGTGAATATGCATACTGGATCGGTAAGTCAATGTGGTGGAATATTTTATGATAGTGGTGGATCAGGTGGTACATATCAAAATAGTGAAAATTATACACTAACAATATGTGCTGGTATTCCTGGTGCACAGGTTTCATTAAATTTTACACAATTTGATATAGAAAGTGGTTTCGAACATCTTGCAATTTATGAGGGAAATACTTCTGGTGGATTGTTAATTGTAAATGCTACAGGAACTACTTTGCAAGGGCAAACAATAACTTCTCAGGGGAGTGGGTGTTTAACACTTGTATTTACTGCAGATGGATCTGTAACCCATGCTGGATGGGCAGCTGCAATCAGTTGTACTTTTCCTTGTCAGGTATTTGATGTGAATATTACAGGTGCAAATGTTCCGTATTTTAATGGAGATACAATAAGAGTTTGTCAGGGTCAGCCTATAACATTCAATGCAGCTGGTACATATCCTAATAATAATGTGAATTACCCGCAATCAGATGCAACAACAGTATTTACATGGGATTTTGGTGATGGTTCGCCTGTACAGACAGGTGCTGGACTTTCTACAGTAACTCATATGTTTCCTAATGGTGGTGGGTATTTTACATCAGTTTCAGGTGTTGACATTAGCGGTTGTAATAACTCTAATTATGCAAGAAATATGGTGATGGTTTCTACTTCGCCATTATTTACGGGTACAAGCTTAACACCAGACACAATATGTATTGGACAAACTGTTAATTTAACAGGAATGGCAACAACTAACCCATGGACACAACCTGTTCCTAATATTGTATCTGGATTAACTTTTCTTCCGGATGGTAGCGGAGCTTCTTATTCTACTTCAATTACTCATACTATGTTTGGTCCGGGTCAGACCTTAACAAATGTTAATGATCTCCAATCTATTTGCTTAAATATGGAGCATTCTTATATGGGAGATCTTGAAATGTATTTAACTTGTCCCAATGGACAAATTATTAATTTTATAGCAGCAACTTATCCACTTTCTCCAAGTCCAGGTGCAACTCACTTAGGAGAACCTTGTGATATGACACCTGCAACAAGCCCAGGTGTTGGGTATGATTATTGCTGGAATCCTTCAGCCACAGCTACTATGGCCTCAGTTGCAAATACTGTGACTCACAGTTTTACAGATTTGGAAGGTAATTCTATCACAAGTGCTTCTTATATTCCTATTGGAAACTATGCTCCTGAAACCCCTTTTACAAATCTTTTAGGTTGTCCGTTAAATGGCGATTGGACAATACATGTTATAGATCATTTAGGAGCAGATGATGGTTATATATTTTACTGGATGTTAAATTTTGATCCTTCTATAATTCCTCCATTGTGGACTTTTGGAAACACATATAACCCTGTTGACTATGTATGGACTGGTAGTGGAGTTGGAGCTCAGGCAAATGGTATTGCTACAGCAACTCCTACTGTTACAGGAAATGTAACTTATACTTTTTCTGCTACTGATGATTTTGGTTGTGTTTATGATACAACTGTTACAGTTTTTGTTGAAACTGCAGGTAGTCCAAACTGTTGTGTAGCTCCTGCTTCTGATGCCGGACCAGATGGAAGTACTTGCCTTTTAAATTATACTTTACAAGCAGTTCCAAATATAGGCACTGGCAGCTGGTCTCAGATTTCAGGTCCAGGCACAAGCGTATTTTCAAACTCCAGCTTAGCAACCTCAAGTGTTACTGTAACAACATCCGGCACTTATACATTCCAATGGTTCGAGAACAATGGTGTAAACTGCACCAACTTTGATCAGGTGGACATAACCTTCACCGCCCAACCGGTAGCAAATGCCGGTCCCGACGGTCAGACCTGTTCTTTAAGC
>JACREQ010000101.1 GCA_016218155.1 Bacteroidia bacterium | reverse complement strand
TGGTTTTTTTGTTTACAATAATCGAATTCAACAAAACTAATAACTAAAATTACTATAACCATAAACCAACAAACTATAAACAAAAATGCATTATTTTACCCCATTTATAGTTTAGAAATTCCAATATCTGAAAATATTATATATTAAATCACTATTAACCGACTAAAATAAATATTGTTCCAAATATACGAATAAGTCGTTGAAAATCAATAATACATTTTAATTTTAAAAAATAGACCCCCTATATAAAATTCAAATTAAGTTGACCGAAATTTGTAGGCGGAGCATTTTGATTTTTTATAAAACCTCTTTTTATACTTCTTAATAATTCAAATACATCAAGTAAGCTAATCAAATGTATCCTTATGATTGATGCAACTACTGAAAATGCTTTTTTGGTCTGTGCCATTTTTTGAATTACAGTCAATAATAATTGAGCTATTAGTGTACACCAAACTTGAGTATAAATTGCATTTACTGTTTCTCCATAGAAAAAATGCAATTGAAAATTCTGTTTCATTTTTTTAAACAATAACTCAATACCCCATCGTTTTTTGTAAAGAAAAGCAATTTCTTCTGCTGAAATATCCATATTGTTTGAAAGAAATTCATAGTATCTGTTTTTTTCGTCTTGATAACATACTTTTTTCAATTGTAATTTCTTTTTTTTTCCATTTTGTTTTTTTCCATTAGCATCTTCTGGGGCATACTCTATTTCAATTATTTCTTCTTTTAATACCATTGCTTTCCCTTGTATTTTATTTTCTGTACGAAGAACCTCAATTATTGTATAAACAGCATTTTTTTTGAGCCTTGTAACAAAATATACATTTATTGCTGTCCATATTGCAAACTGATGGTAATAATTGTATGCTCTATCAAATACAACCATGCTGTGTGAAATCAATTCTATTTCTTTCAAAAAGTTTTTATCATGAACTTTTGCTGCGGTGATTTTTATAAATCTTCCAACAGATTGTACTGCATCAATTAGCATATGAACTTTAAGTCCGCCTTTCTTTTTTCCATCATTTTTTGGGTTTCTACCAACACCCTTTAAGACATTACTGAATAGTCGGATTGTTGTTGAATCTATCAAAAGAACCTCTTTAAATGTTAATCCATAAGTTCGGCTGTCCGACAAAAAACTCTTATAATGATGAACTAATGAAAAATATAAATCTTCAAAGAATCTGTTATCCCTATTGCGTAAACCATCACTTGCTGTACTTTTTGCTGGTGCTTTTTCTAATCCTAAATGGTTTAATTTCCCTCCTAATGCTCTTAGTCCTTCACAAATTTCATTCATAGAATCGCATCTACTTAAAATACCAAATAACATCGTGATTATATGTGTCTTTGATTTAAAAGCTTTATAATAATAATCGGCATTGTGTTTCTTTACTAATCCATTGAAATCAATAGCATCTAATAATTTTATTACTTGTTTAAAAATCGGCTGTCCGACAAATTTTATTTCATTATCTTTGCTCATGTTGAATTTTTTTTGTTCAAATCAAAAATACAACATCTGGGGGAATCCTTTTTGGTAGTACCCCTATTTTAAAAAATTAATCGGTTAGTAGTGATATTTTTACCAAGTTTTCTTATTAACACTAAACATGTTTTTTTACCTCAACTTTGTCTGATTCTTGGGTAGATTACCCAAATTTTCACAGATAATAACAACCAAAGGTTGTTTCAAATCTGTGAAAATTCTTATTAAGCTAAAAACGGGATAAATTGTTGAATTTAGTAGTTCCGCTAGGAACGGCATATTGGTAGAAAAAATGTTATACCCGCTTACCAAAGTCGCGTGGGACGAAATATATATC
>JACREQ010000100.1 GCA_016218155.1 Bacteroidia bacterium | reverse complement strand
ATGCATGAAGGTTGGAAGGGTACTGTAAAAGGTGGTGATAAGGCTCCAACCGGAAATTACTCATGGCTGTGTACATTCAGAGATTTTAAACGCATACTGCACGAGAAGACCGGAACGGTAACGGTTATAAGATAAAAATAAAAAACCCGCAAATTTTAATTGCGGGTTTTTTATTTAGTAGCATACTCTTTAAAGTGCATGCAGTTAGCCAATTAAAAATATTTTAACATTTATTTAGTAAAAAAAAAACTATTTTACTTGACAAGAGTATTTTAATATAATATCTTTGTTTAGAATAAATCTAATTAAAAATAAGTAATATGAAAAACATTTTATTAATACTAATTGCTGCTATAGTATTTTCGGGCTATAGTTTTGCTCAAGAAAATAAGGATGTAAGAATCCCATTAATAGGGGAATCAGCGCCATCTTTTGTTGCAAATTCAACAAATGGAACATTAAAATTTCCTGACGATTATTTTGGTAAGTGGAAAATAATATTTAGTCATCCTGCCGATTTTACTCCGGTTTGTACCTCAGAAATTTTAGAATTATCTGCAATGCAAAAGGATTTTATAGATTTAAATGCTGCGATAGTTGTAATTTCTACAGATGGTATAAACAGCCATATTGAGTGGATAAGATCTATGGAAAAACTTGAGTATAATGAAAAGAAAACAGAAAAAATACAGTTTCCTTTAGTAACAGATGCCAATCTTGAAATATCAAAAAAATATGGAATGTTACATCCTTATACCAGTAATTCAAAAGATGTACGAGGTGTTTTTATTATTGACCCAGAAAATAAAATTCAGGCTTTGTTCTTTTATCCAATGACAGTTGGTAGAAATATGGATGAAATAAAACGTACACTGATTGCCCTTCAAACACATGAAAAAAATAGTGTTATGACACCTGCTAACTGGAACCCTGGTGAAGAAGTTTTAATACCAAGTCCAAAGACAATAGAGGAGTCAGAAAAATTAAAAGCAAAAAAAGATCCTTATCTTAGAGAAGTAGCATGGTATATGTGGCTGAAAAAGATTTAGTTTTTTATTGTTAATTCAAAAAAGAGCTGTCTCATAAATGAGTCAGCTTTTTTTATTCTTATTGTATAATAATAAGTGTTGGTATAAACTTTTATTAGTTTGAGCGAATATGTTTGAATCTTAAAAATAAAATAACTTTTTTTGTATATTAAATAAATTCTAAAAATGAAAAAAATAATTTCCTTTTTACTCGTTGTTGCATTAGTAATGCCAACAGTATTAAAATCAATTGCAAATGAGGGTATGTGGCTTCCTAATCTTATTAAAAGCCTAAATTATGCAGATATGCAGAAGTTAGGTTGTAAGTTGACACCTGAGCAAATATATGATATAAACCATGCCAGTATTAAGGATGCGATATTTCAGTTGGGTCATATAGGTGGTGGTGAATTTCAGGGTTTTTGTACAGGTGAAATTGTAAGTGGTGCTGGTTTATTATTTACAAACCATCATTGCGGTTATGATGCTGCTGCAAAATTATCTTCTGTAGAGCACGATTATCTATCTGATGGATATTGGGCAAAGGCAAAAGATCAGGAGCTTTCTGCGGAAGGACTTTGCGTTTCACATTTAATTAAAATTGAAACTGTAACAGAAAAAATTTTAAAAGATGTTACGGTTGGAATGGATGAATCTGCAAGAAAAACTGCAATAAAGAAGGCAATTGCTGCTCTAGAAAAAGAAACTAAAGAATCATTAGGCTATGAAGCAAAGGTAAAGGAGATGTATCTTGGAAATGAATATTATCTTTTTGTTTACGAAATTTTTAAAGATGTTAGAATGGTTGGATTTCCACCTTCATCAATAGGTAAATTTGGAGGTGATACAGATAACTGGATGTGGCCAAGACATACAGGCGATTTTAGTATTTTCAGAGTTTATGCGACTAAAGATGGAAAACCTTCAGCTTATTCAAAAGATAATGTTCCTTATGTACCTCTTCATTCTTTACCAATCTCAATAAAGGGAGTAAAGCAAAATGATTTTACAATGATTATGGGATATCCGGGGACTACGGAGAGATATTTGACTTCTTTTGGAATGAATTATAAAATGACAACTTTTAATCCAATACTTGTAAATTTAATTGGAAAAAAATTGGAAATTTGGAAGGAAGCAATGGATAAATCAGATGCAATTAGAATTGCTTTAGCAAGTGGATACGCATCTTATGCTAATACATATAAAAATTTTAAAGGTGAGCTTTTAAACTTAAAACAAACTGATGCAATTTCAACCAAAAGACAAATTGAAGCAGATTTTACAAAATGGGTTGATCAATCTACAGAAAATAAAAAACGTTTTGGTAATGTGCTAACAGGAATTGACTCTTGTTATAAAAAACTATGTGAAACAGGAGGGGAGTTGTTTTATGCATCACAGGCATTATTGCAGGGTAGCTCTCAGGTAATGTTAATGCAATCCTATAATGCATTAAATACAGCATTAGAAAATACTAAGGAAAACAAAAAGCAGATTGATGAACTAACTGCTACATTAAAAAAGGATTTGGATGAAGATTTTAAGGACTACTATTCAGAACTGGATATGAAAGTGTTTTCTGTAATGTTAAAAATGTATTGCAAAGATATTTCAGCCGAAAAGCAATTGAAGTTTTTCACAGAAGATCTTCCTAAAAACTATAAAGGTGCTAATATTAACGAAAGTATAGATAAATTCGTAAACGATGTTGCAACAAAGAGCATATTTACCGATAAAGCCAGATTGCAGAAATTTTTAGATAAACCATCAAAGAAAGCGCTTTCTTCCGACCCTCTATTAAAATATGCTCAAAGTATATTTGCAACATACCAATTGACAGTTGTTCCACAATATTTAGCAATTCAGGGAAAATTAAAACCATTGGAAAGAGAGTTTGAGGCAGGATTAATGTTAAGTCAGCCAAATAAGAAGTTTTATCCTGATGCAAATTCTACTTTTCGTGTTACCTATGGAACAGTTCAACCTTATGATCCAAGAGATGGTGCACACTATAAATTTATGACATATCTTGATGGTATTATGGAAAAGATGGATAATACAAACGATGAATTTAAAGTTCCTGCTAAATTGGTAGAATTATATAAAAACAAAGATTATGGTCAATATGCCGACGAGAATGGTAAAATGCCAGTAGGTTTTATTTCTGATAATGATATTACAGGTGGTAATTCAGGTAGTCCAATTATGAATGGAAACGGTGAGTTAGTAGGATTAGCGTTTGATGGAAATTGGGAGTGGTTGTGTGGTAATCTTGTTTTTAATCAAACAATGCAGCGTACAATTAATGTAGATTCCCGTTATGTATTATTTATTATTGATAAGTTTGCTGGTGCTCATAACATTATAGAAGAACTTGACATTAGAAAGAACTGATTTTAAATTAGCTTTCTAAAAGTTTAAAATAAAATATCCCGATTAATTAATCGGGATATTTTATTTTGTTAAGTTTCTTTATTTCCTAAAGTTTCGTAAAAGATTTTTTTATAAGTATCGCCAACAGGAATAAGTTTATCGGCAATTTTAATTCTGTTTCTTTCTATAAATTCAATTTTGTCGATTGCTACCATATATGATTTATGAACACGAATGAATTTAGATGCAGGAAGCATTTCTTCCATATGTTTAAAACTTTGCAATGTTATAACACGTCCTGTAACCATTTTAATTATTAAGTATTCTTTTAATCCTTCAATGTAAAGTATATCTTTAAAGTCAACCCTTTGCATTCTGTACTCTGTTTTTACAAAAATGTAATTTTTCTCTTCATTGGAAATTGCCTGAGTAACTGAAGTTGCAGGCTGTTTCTTCTCATTAATAATATCATATACTTTCTCAACTGATTTGTAAAATCTTTCAAATGAAATTGGTTTCAAAAGGTAATCGGTTACATCAAGGTCGAATGCCTGAATGGCATACTGGTCATAGGCGGTAGTTAAAATTACAAATGGCTTGTTTTTAATTACCTTAAGCATTTGAATACCCGTAAAACCTTCCATTTCTATATCAAGAAAAATTAAATCTATTTCTGTTTCTTTTAGAAATTCGATAGCAGAAATACCATTATCAAAAGTGTGAATAAGCTCCAGAAATGGTACCCTGGAAATGAATTCTTCCATCTGCACAAGTGCAGGTGGTTCATCGTCAATCGCTATACATCTGATTTTCATAATCTCTGATTGTTAATTTGACAATAAAAACTTCGTTTTCTGAAAGAATATCTAAACTATAATTTTTTCCATATAATAAATCTAACCTTCGTTTAATGTTTTTAAGTCCAAAACCTCCTTGTTCCTGCTTGTTATCATCAGCAGAAAGAATATGATTTTTACAAACAAAATACAGAATATTACCTGTGACTTTTAAAGAAATAATAATTCCCGGACTTTCAATATTTTTTTTCCCATGCTTAAATGCATTCTCGATAAATGGAACTAATAATAATGGAGGGATAGTCATACCTTCAGTTATACCATCAATATTAAAAGTTACGAAATTTGGATCTTTTAATCTTAGTTTTTGTAAATCGATATAACTTTTAATATATGAAATTTCTTTATCGAGTAAAACTTTATTTACATCTGCATCATATAGCATGTAACGCATAATTTCAGAAAGCTTAATTATACCCGAGGAGGTAACTTCTGGATCACGATTAACAAATGAATTAATATTATTTAAAGTGTTGAAAAGAAAGTGTGGGTTAATTTGTGATCGCAATAATGCAAGTTCTCCTGTGATATTTTGTTTTTCCAATTCCTTTTGTTTCTGGTTGCTTTCAAACCAATCTATAGTAAAGCGAAACATTGTGCCCCATAATGCATACATAAAATGTAAAGTAAATGATGATGCATACCATCTTATCATTGAAATTGGCTTTTCAGGAGGAGAAATTATACTATATAATAATTTAGGGTAAAATTGCATAATTAATGTTGTGTACAGTGTTACAGTTACAAAAAACACTAACATAAAAAGACCTATTTTTTTTCTAGAAAGAGTTTTTGGAGCAACCCATAAATAAAAAATATAAAATATAATTGCAACCATTGGATTTAGGAATGCCTCATCGACCAGAGCTCTGTGAACCTTAACCGGATCTTCAACAGTAATTACTGGAAAAAGCCCAACAGAAATAACTATGAGCCAAAATATTAGATGCGATAGAATAATTATATTTTTTTTCATTTAATTAATATTTTATACGAAATAACCATATTTACTTATAAAAAGCAAATACAATCTATGAAAGCAGAATTTTCATCTATAAACCAGATATAATATTAATTAAAAAAATTATATTTGTTATTCAGTAATTTAAGTGTTTGCAAAATGAAAAAGTTCTTATTTCTTATTTTTTTTACATTTTTATTTTGTTTAACAACTAAAAATAGTTATGCTCAAACTGCCGAACAATATGCTGATAGTGGATTTAAGAAATTTGCAACTCAGGATTATATAGGAGCAATTAAGAATTATAGTTCGGCAATTGAATTGAACTCAAAAAACGATAATTATTATAATATAAGAGGTTATTCATATTATAAAATTGGAAAATTAAAAGAATCAGTCGATGATTTTAATAAAGCGATTGAATTAAAACCCAAATTTTACATGTATTATTTAAGTAGAGCATATTCAAAGAAAGCCATTTTTGACAAGGATGGGGCATGTTCAGATTTTAAAATATATCAAGAAATGAGCGGTTTTTCACAAAGCGATGAGATAAAGAAATATTGTGAGGGGCAGTAATTAAAGTTGCACATAAAAAATATTTTTTTCAATATTTAATAAAGAGAAAAATACTTCCTTTATTAAGGTTACTTTTTTGAAGTATTTTTATTAAATGAAAACAATTAATTGCTTTTTGTTTAGTATAAATCCTCTAATTTTAAAATTATGAAAACAATCTGGATATTATGCAACTTTGCATTAATTGTGATTTTTAATTCATGCGACAATGCAGAAACAACTTATGATTCTCCGTTTCCAAAGAAAAACAAAGAACTTACAAAAATATTAGGAAATGAGCTGATAATAAAAAGGGAAAAAGACAGCTTGCATTTAACTATAACTTCAAATAAAAATTTTAATCTCATAACAAATAATACTGGCGATACTTTGTTTTATGGTTCAGTATCAAAATACAGGGGGCTCTTTTATTTCAGTGAAAAAATAAAAGAAGGCTATTATTACATTTATGCTGTTAAAATTTCTGATAGCCTAATTTATGGACTTAATAGTTCCTGGTCGCAGATGTGTTCTGTTGAGAATGAAGTCAGAAAAGGGAATTATAAAAAGCTAATAGCTTACATGAGTAGCGATACAACAATTATCAGGCTTCATCCTTACAAAGATGAGATGAAAAAACTGTACGGTGTTATCGTTAATAATATTATCCCTGATACTATTATTTCTGGTTATGTTAGCAAAATAAATGATAATTTAGAATTGACTTTTGATAAGGAAGAAATGGAAATAATTGAAAGTGTGTACCCTAATCCAGCACAGGATTATATTAATATTGATCTGCAGAAATCAGGAGTTTTTACGTATCAAATGGCAAACTTAAATGGTTTAATTGTAAGTCAGGGAAAAATATTTGATAAAAGAAATAAAGTGGATATAACAAATTTCAGAAATGGGATATATATTATTACTGTAATCAATTCTTTAAATAATAAAAAAGAGTCTGTTAAGATTATTAAAAACAATAAATCATAGTCTTATTATTAGGGCAAGGAAATAAAACAAAAAAGCCATCCAATGCGGATGGCTTTTTAAATAATGTATTTATTGTTATTTCTTTTCGGTTAGCATTTTTACAAGGGTTTGAACATCTTTTGCAATCATTATTCCGGGAATTTTTACAGGTGCTCCGATTTGTGCTAAGAAACTACCTTGCACTTCACCGGTTTTGTAAGTAGTAAAACCAATTCTGTAAAGACCAATTGTAAGAGATTTTAATGGATCTGCTGTACTACTGGTAATACGCATTAATGAATTGTACTTACTTCCAGATGGTTGAGCTGGCATTTCGCCACTGTCATCATTCTGGTCAAAAAGGTTCCATTTTGCACCGCTTATTTTGCTTGAAATGTCATCAATAGAGGTAATTCCCGATGCTTTCTCAAGAGAAATCCATGTGTCAAAATAATTAGACACATCGCTTGTGTTTTTATCGTAATCAGCACTTTTAAAATCACCTTCTTCGGGAATCATTTTAGCAGGAACCGGAGAAATCATTCTTACTCCAATTTCTGGTGCTGCTACTGAAACCCATAAATAGAGATAATAATACTTTTTGCCATCTTTTGTTTCATCTGGTGTTGCGCCTTTAGCAATGTATCCGTAATAACTGATAATATCTGTGTACGGAAGTCTTACTTCTTTTCCCATTACACTTTTCTTTCCCAAGTCAGCACCGAATTTATCGAGCTTCTGGGAAAATGTGTTTGTAGTTATAAAAGCAAGAACAATTAAAAGAATAAAATTTTTCTTCATAGGTAAATAATTTAAGTTAGTAAATTGAATTTCAAATGTAAATGTAATTTTTATCTTTTTGAAAATCAAGCTTAAATTAAAAGAAAATTTTATTTCAGAGTTTTTATGATTTTTACAAGGTATATTAATTTATTTTGACAAGTAGTAGTTTCCTTTTTCTGTTTTAAGTTCTAGGCTTCCTTTTTTAATTTGTTCAGATATTGATAATCTAAATAATACAATATTTTTAATGAAAGACTATTTGTTTGGGGAGAATCAAATGTGTTTTTAAAATTACTGGAATAATTGTGTATTATTTCGCCTGTTTCAGATTCGATAGCATTTTTATATACAACAGACATAGTGCTTCCTGGAGCAAATTGCCAGCTATAAATTAAATCAATGTTAAATAAATTAAAGTTAAAGTTATTATTTCCGGAATAATCTGATGTTTCAGAAATACCTCCATTTTCCAATAAGGAATAGTATTTTTTATATTCTCCTGTATTCCAATAGTGACGGGCAGTAACAGAAATGTTCATGTCTTTTGTAAACAGATACTGGCAGCTTAAACTGTTTATAAAAGTAATAAGTTTTCTTCCACCATATATTATTTGATCGTTATAAATATCTGCAAAGCCAATATTGTAAGAATCGTTATTATAATTGAAAATATATTTAGCCTGAAGCCTGTTATTAAATCTGTATCTTATTCCGGTTTGGTTACCAAATCCAACACCTCTGAAATTTTCTAAAAAATCCCCACCTTCAAGATGGAATTCAAGTGCAAGTGCTTTTCTTGTATCTGTATTAAAGTCGGCATAGGCATAATAATATCTGAAAGTTTTGGAATATCTTCCAGCTACTCTTGGTTCATAATAATCATAAACACTAAAAGGAGCACAATTTGCGCCGATATTAAAATTACTAAAATCAAGAAGTGTAAAATATAAATTAACATTTACCTGAGAAGTAATCATTTTGCCGGTAACGGGATTTGTGCCATAATCCATAGAAATGGAATTATATGAATTCTGAAAGAGATTATTTGGTTTATAAATGTTATAATTAAAATAAAATCTTTCTATTGCTCTGTTTCCGATAACAAAATACCCCATATCGCGAGAATCGTAAGATTTATTAATCATTGTGTGGGAAATGCCAAATAAAATATTTCCACTCGACTTTCTTGCACCTATAAAATATCTGTACCCCATTTTATCGTTAAACATATCAGGTGTTGAATCCTGCTTCGAAAAAATCTGACTAAGCGCTACACTACCATCAATTGCATATGTGTTTTTCTTGTTATTGAATGTAAAGCCGCTTCCAGTAACATTTGCTGCCGGATAATCTTTTGCTCTTATAACATTTGTGTTAATAAGATAAAAAGAAGAATTATTTTTTAACTGTTGATCAAAAACAAGTATGTTGTAATTTGTTAAAGGTTCTGTTAATATTTTTCTTATGTTTCCTGTTGAATCTTCTGCAATAGCAAAAGTATTATCGGTAATAGCATTAAAGAATCCTATTCCAACTCCATTATTATTTCTGCCTGATATTTTAACAGCGTTCAATAATCTAGTTTTTGATGGATTTGCTTTCAGCATTTCGTTTTCCTGTAAATTGTATTGTGCTGCATAATACCCTGACGGTGTCTGTCCGATTCTTCTTGAGTAGAATAAAGCATTTTTAGTAAAAAGTTCAGTGCCTTCTTTAAAGAAAGGGCGATTTTCATTATATGTAATTTCGTTATAACCAAGGTTTTTAACTTTGTTATCAGACTGAACCTGATTAAAATCTGGCATAAGTGTTAAGTCCAGAGTAAATTTTTCATCTATTCCATATTTAAGATCGGCACCAAAGTTATATGAGTATGTATTGTTATATTTTACATCATTGCCATAAAACTGAGGAACGTTTTCATAATAACCGGAAATGAATGGCGTTAAAGAAAGTCTCAATGGTGCTTTAATATTTTCTAAATTGTTAATTGTTCCCCAGTTTAGTCTGGAATTTGATAATGTAGGCGGAGTAAGTGCCCACTGATCATATTCTCCGTTACGTTTTATGTCACGTGTAAATTGAAATCCCCATGATTGTTTTTCTTCTGAGGGAAAGCGAATTGCAGAATATGGAATCTTCATTTCAGCAGCCCAGCCTTTATCATTTATTTTTACGGCACTTTCCCACACTGCATCATAAGTCGGATCGGAATCTCTTACGTCGCATTGAATACCTGATGCGGTAAGTCCAAAAACATATGCATCCAAACGATTATATGGTATAAATCCAATATAAAATGCGTCCGCATTTACACTCATATTATCTCTTGCACCCAATTCATTTTTAATGCTATCAGGAGAAGGGTCATACATCATCGCATAAACATAAATGGCATTATTGTCATACAAAACCTTAACAACTGTACTCATTGTTGCATTTGCACCTTCAATAGGTCTCAATTGTTGCAGATTTTCTGCTGAAAAAGCTTTCTGCCAACAAATATCATCAAGAATTCCATCAATTTTTGGTATAACAGATGTTCTGGTAGTAGAATATTCTCTTTTAGTGTTTTGCCCAAATAGGATTATCTGGATGCTGAGAAATATTGTAATAACAAATATAAGTTTCATATTTTTTAATTTTATTTAAAATTAATATAGAAAAGAAGTATTAAAAAATGTAATCTACCAAAGCTGCGAAAAAATATATTAATGGGATATTTTGCTCATCAAATTATAAATGAGATGTAAGTATTTTATATATGTTGTACAGATATAAAATCACTTAATGTTTGTATTAGTATGAATATTAGACGTATATGTAAGTAAAATTCATGTTTGTTTGTTTGAAAATATTGGGCACATTATTATTTAGTTGAATTCATATGTCGTTTTATCCAGAATGTATATTAAAAGTTACTATTGGTTGAAAATGGTTTTTTTTTTTATTAAACTAATTGTCATTAAATTGCTACTTTATTATATTTTTGTGTAACTAATTAATTAATATATGAAAAAATTATACTTTTTTATTTTAATGGTATTTGTTTTTAACAATATTAATGCACAACTGTATTGGCAAAAAACCTATGGTGGAACTGATCATGAATATGCCTGTAAAACAATTAAAACAACAGATGGTGGTTATGCATTTGTAGGGTTTTCTAAATCTAATGATGGTGATGTTAGTTCTAATCATGGAGAAAATGATTTATGGGTTGCAAAAACAAATTCGGCAGGAACTATAGTATGGTCAAAATTGTATGGTGGTACAAGCGATGAGCAAGGTTATGATATAATACAAACATCTGATGGAGGCTTTATGGTTGCTGGATGGGCAGATTCTAATGATGGAGATGTTACAGGTCATCATGGTGCAAATTATTACAGTGATTTTTGGGTTTTAAAATTAAATTCAGCAGGAACTTTGATTTGGAATAAATGTTACGGAGGAACAAATGATGATGAAGGAAAAGCTATTGCAATGACTACCTCCGAAGAGTTTTATATTGCAGGAACAACGTATTCAAATGATGGTGATGTAAGTGGTAATCATGGCACAGGTTATAATGATTTTTGGGCAATCAAAATCAGCAATACAGGCACATTGTTATATCAAAAATGTGTAGGCGGTACAAACACTGATGAAGGAATAAATATGTACTTAACTTCCGATCAGGGTTGTGTTTTAACAGGCAGAACTTATTCAAATGACGGTGATGTTACAGGTTACAATAGTGGTTCTGATATGCTTATTGCAAAGCTTAATTCAACACTTCAAATTGATTGGGTAAAATGTTACGGAGGTTCGGGAACAGAAGAAGGAAATGCAATTGTTCAGCTAACTGATGGAACATACTCAGTATTGGGTTATACAAGTAGTCATAATAATGGGAATATTACAGGACACCATGGTTCACAGGGGACTGACGATTTTTGGTTATTAAAACTTAATACTGACGGAACACTTAATTGGGCAAAATGTTATGGAGGTGATAATGATGATCAGGCAAACGGATTAACAAGAACATCTGATGGTGGCTTTGTTATGTGTGGATTAACTGCTTCAAATAATGGCGATGTGTCAGGTTTTCATACAGGAAGTTTTTTTGATCCTGATATTTGGGTTGCAAGAGTTAATTCCTCAGGTGTGTTACTAGGACAAAGATGTTGTGGTGGTTCGGGACAGGATGAAAGTTTCAATGTTTTTGAAGAATCTGCAAATCTTTTTGTTGTTACTGGTTTTACATATTCAACTAATTTTGATGTTACATTAAATCATGGAAGTGCTGATGGCTGGATATTAAAAGTAAATCCTGTAATGGGAATAACTGAACATGAAGCAGATTTTAATTTAACAATTTACCCTAATCCGGCAACTGATAAATTATATATTAATACTGATATTACAATTAATAAAAAAACTGTTGAAGTTTTCGATATAAATAGTAAATTGTTACAAAGTATAGAAATTAACGAAGCAAATACTGAATTAAATGTGTCCTTATTTAAAAGCGGAGTTTATGTTATTAAAATAAATAGTCAGAAACAAAGTGTTTATACAAAATTTGTAAAATTATAAGCTATAAATAACAGATTACTATATGAAACATGAATGGAAAAAAAAAGAAAAAGAATTTTATCTTCCGAAAAACAAACCAGAAATTATTACTATTCCAGAATTTAAATTTTATACAATAAAAGGCAAAGGAAATCCGAATGATGATTTTTTTGCAGAATACATAGGAGTCTTATATTCGCTTTCGTATGGAATTAAAATGAGCCAGAAACAAAATATTGAACCAAAGAATTATTTTGATTATACTGTTTATCCTTTAGAGGGCGTATGGGATATTGACGAAGAGGCAAAGAATAACTTTAATGGTATTATTGATAAAAACACATTAGTTTTTACCTTAATGATGAGGCAACCCGATTTTGTGAATGCTGATTTTGCAAATGAAATTATTGAAAGAACCAAAAAAAAGAAACCTAATGTGTTGCTTAATAAAGTAAATTTCGAAATTATTGAAGAAGGAAAATGTGTGCAGATGTTGCATTGTGGAAGTTATGATAGTGAACCAGAAAGCTTTAAAAAAATGGAATTATTTGCTCAGGAACAATTGTTAAAAAGAAAATGCAAAATTCATCGAGAAATTTATTTGTCGGATGCCAGAAAGGTAAGTCCAGATAAACTTAAAACAGTATTGAGGTTTCAGGTATAATTGTGATGAACTTGAATAAGGAAATAACAATATATCTGATAAGCGGTCTTGGAGCCGATGAAAGGGCATTTCGGAAATTAGTTTTTCCGGATAGTTTTAAAATAAAGCATATAAAATGGATTTCACCAGAAAAGTGTGAGTCATTAAGCAGTTATGTGCGAAGGCTATCTGATCAAATTGACATTGCCAATCCTTTTATTTTAATTGGACTTTCTTTTGGAGGAATTATTGTTAATGAATTAACAACGTTTACAAAACCAATTAAATCTATTGTTATTTCAAGCCTGCAAAGTAGAAATGAAATACCCGATTATTTAAGATTTGCAGGTAAACTTAAAATACAGAAAATTATTCCGGCAAAATTATTTAATAAACCTAATAAGGTTTTATTTGATTTGTTTGGTACATCAAACGATGAAGAGAGAAAACTTCTTACAGAGATTTTAAATGATTCGGATTCTTTGTTTATGAAGTGGGCAATGAATGCTCTAATTTCATGGAAAATTGAAGCCGCTAATTCGGAAATAATTCACATACATGGTACTAAAGATAAAATGTTACCTTTAAGATTTGTTAAGCCTGATTATAAAATTGAAGGAGGAGGGCATTTTATGATTTATACTTTGGCTGACAAAATAAATGAAATTATTGAAAAAGAGTTAAGGTATTGTGTAAAATGTTAGAGAAAGAATTTCAGCTAGCAACTTGATTTGTTAACCTAATGAAACATCAAGTAACATCATAGTTGCAAAACCTAACATTGCGCCAATTGTAGATAAGTCAGTTTCGTTACCTGATTGCGATTCGGGAATTAACTCTTCTACAACAACAAATATCATAGCGCCTGCAGCAAACGAAAGTGCATAAGGAAGAATAGGGGTTATTGTTAAAACTAAATATGCTCCTAATACTCCGGCAATAGGCTCAACAATGCCTGACAATTGACCGTAATTAAATGCTCTGAATCTTGAAAAACCTTCTCGTCTTAGTGGAATAGATACTGCTGCCCCCTCAGGAAAATTCTGCAAGCCAATACCAATAGTAAGAGCAATTGCACCAGTAAGTAATCCTATATCAGGATTATTTGCTAATGCTCCAAAAGCTATACCTACCGCGAGTCCTTCTGGAATATTATGAAGTGTGATAGCCAGAACAAGAAGAACACTTCTTTGCCATGTTGTTTTTATTCCTTCTGCTTTATCTGTAGATAAACCCATATGTAAATGAGGTAATAGCTTATCTATTAAAAATAAAAATGCACCGCCAGATAGAAATCCAACTAAAGCTGGCAGCCATGGTATTGTTCCGCTTGCCTCTGCCATTTCTATTGCAGGTTTAAGAAGCGACCAGAAACTTGCTGCTATCATTACACCTGCAGCAAATCCCAGCATCGAATTAAGAATTTTTTTGTTAATTGTTTTAAAGAAAAAGACCATCGATGCTCCTAATGCTGTTATAAACCATGTAAACATTGTAGCACAGAATGCCAATAATACAGGGCTATAATTCATTAACCATTCTATTTTCATCTCTGATATTTTTATTTAAAAATACTATTATTTTTAAAACAATTTTTGTTTTAATTCACTTTGTTTAATCAATTTATTAAGCCTGTTAATTTTTGTTGATTCTTGTTTTGCGCTCATTACCCAATGTGAAAAAGTTTTTTTATACGACGATGATTGTAATTCAAAAAAACTCCATGCTTTTTTGTTTGCTTTGAATATCTTTTCAAAATCGTCTGAAAGTATTTCGGGTCTGTTTTCATAACTATATACACCGGAATGATTTTGCAATCTAATATTAAAAATTGCTATTCCGGATGGGTGCATTAGTCCCTGTTTTGTTAATTCTTCTACTTTTTTAATATTAATTTCACTCCAGTTACTTTTTGGTTTTCTTGGTGTAAATCTAATGCAATAACTATTTTTGTCGATAGATTTACGAACCCCATCTATCCAGCCATAACAAATTGCCTGATCAACTGACTCCGACCATGTCATATTTTGTTTACCACTACCAACTTTGTAATATCCAACCAATAATTCTTTTTCTTTTTCATGATTATTTTCTAACCATTTTCTGAATTCTAATTGGTTGTTAAAGAATACGGGAGTCATTTTTAATTTTTAAACCCTGATTGAATTAGAAGATGACTATTACCAATGCTAAAGTTTATGATAATACTTTATTATTGTACCAAACAATTCAGAATTAGTATTATTTCTGGTAATTAACTCAGTTGTAGATAATGTGTAAATATATGCGTTAAAAGGAACCTGAATAAAGTCTTTACCACTACCTGAATAATTAATTTTTACAACCCATGCTCCATCAGATAAATCCCCGTTGGCATTTAATTTTAAATCAAACCATCTTTGTTCTAAACTAACTCCTTCTTTCTGATAAGAAGTATTAAGAAATTTATAATAATAATAAGATGGATTATTATTCTCTGTACCTGTAAGATTTCCGTTATTATATGTTTCGTAATCGCCATTTGAATACTGAATAGTACTCAATAAGCCATTTGTGCTATTATATGTTTCAGTTCTATCCCAGCTCCATTGACCAACCAGTGCAGTCTCTGTAGCATTCATTGTAATTGAAATAGGTTCAGGTGTATTTGTTTCCTCTTTTTTTATACAGCTGATTATTAAAACTAATCCAAGGATTAAAAGAATATTTACTATTTTGCTCATATTCAATAGTTATAGATTGTATAAACACAAAGATATTAAAAATGAAATAAGTTGGTATTTGAGATATTAACAATTTATCAGACATAATATCACCGATATTTATAATACTGTATTTAATATATAAAGCAATTATATTTGAGTTATATAAAAACAAAAAACCTTGCAATGTTTTAATTACAAGGTTTTTAACTAGCTCCCCAGCTTGGACTTGAACCAAGGACCCCCTGATTAACAGTCAGGTGCTCTGACCAACTGAGCTACTGAGGAATTTGGGATTGCAAAAATAGTGGATTTTTTATAAAATAAAAATACATTTGTAAAAAATTTAAAATTATAATTTATGTCAGGAGTAATTGGTATTGGAAATGCACTTACAGATATTATGACTAAGTTGCATAACGATGAGATATTAAGTAATTTAGAGTATCCTAAGGGAAGTATGCAATTGGTTGATAAAATGGCATCACAAAAAGTATTGGAGGTAATAAAAGATATGCCTCAAACTATAGCTTCGGGCGGAAGTGCTGCAAATACTATTCACGGATTAGCAAAGCTTGGTGTAATAACTGCCTTTATTGGTAAAGTTGGTGTAGATAAATTTGGAACATTTTTTAGCACTGATTTAAAAAGTAGTGGAATTTCTCCAATTCTTTTAAATAGCGAAAACGAGTCAGGTTGTGCAATAGCAATGGTTACGCCTGATTCTGAAAGAACGTTTGCTACTTTTTTAGGAGCTGCAGTTGAGTTAACGGCAAATGATATTAAAGAAGAATTTTTTTCGGGGTATAAATATTTTCATATAGAAGGATATTTATTACAGAATCATGAATTAATGATTAAAGCGGCTACAGAAGCTAAGAAAGCTGGATTAATGATTTCATTAGATTTGGCAAGTTTTAATGTAGTTGAAGCAAACAGAGATTTTTTACATGACTTTGTAAAAAAATATGTTGATATAGTTTTTGCAAACGAAGAAGAAGCAAAAGCTTATACAGGAAAAAATCCTCAGGAGTCGTTACATATTATTGCAGAAGAATGTAAAATTGCTGTTGTGAAATTAGGAAAGGAAGGATCACTTGTAAAAAATAACGGAAATGTTTATACAATTTCTTCAATAAAGGCTAACAGTATTGACACAACAGGTGCCGGCGATCTTTATGCTGCAGGTTTTCTTTATGGTTTGATAAATAATTTAAGCTTTGAAAAATGTGGAAAGATAGGTTCACTTTTATCAGGAAAAGTTATAGAAACTATTGGTGCAAAAATGAGCGAAGAAGTTTGGAACGAAGTTAAAGCTCAGGTTAAGTTAATTGAAGCAGAATAATTTTCAAAAAATTTCAAATGACTGAACATTATAATCCCCAGCTGCAATTAGCTTATGATTTTGTTCAGTACACTGATAAATCAATTTTTTTAACCGGAAAAGCTGGTACTGGAAAAACTACTTTTCTTCACAATTTAAAAAAGTCATCGCCAAAGCGAATGGTTGTTGTTGCACCAACCGGAGTGGCAGCAATTAATGCAGGTGGTGTTACCATACATTCATTTTTTCAGCTGGCATTTGGCCCACATATACCTTTAAGCGAATTGGGTGAAAATAATAAGCCCAATATAGATCAACCAAATCCATCTCATAAAAAATTTAATCGCGAAAAAATTAATATTATTCGTGGCCTGGATTTATTAGTGATTGACGAAATATCTATGGTTAGGGCAGATATGCTGGATGCTGTTGATGAGGTATTAAAAAAATACAAGGATAGATCGAAACCATTTGGTGGGGTACAGTTATTGATGATTGGCGACTTACATCAGCTTTCGCCGGTTATTAAGGATGAGGAATGGAATATTTTAAAAAAATATTATGAAACGGTTTATTTTTTTAGCAGTAAAGCATTAAAACAAACACAATCTGTAAGCATTGAACTAAGGCATATTTATCGTCAGACCGACACCTATTTTATAAATATGCTTAATCAGATTCGTAATAATAAAATTGAACAAAAGACTCTTGAAGAATTAAACAGCAGGTATATTCCCGGTTTTAGTGCAGATGACAACGAGGGTTATATAATATTAACAACTCACAATGCAAATGCACACGAAATAAATGTTTCAAAACTTAAGAAAATTAAGCACGCTGTTAAGAGTTTTAAGGCGGAGATAAAGGATGATTTTCCCGAATACTCTTATCCAACAGAGCTTGATCTTGAATTAAAAAAAGGTGCCCAGGTAATGTTTGTAAAAAACGACAGTTCGCCTGCTAAACTTTTTTATAATGGAAAAATTTGAAAAATTACCAGAATAGAAGATGAGGTAATCTTTGTTAAATGCCCGACTGATGCTGTGGAAATTCCAGTGAATAAAGAGGAATGGCAAAATGTAAAATATTTTCTAGACGAAGAAACAAAAGAAATTAAAGAGAATGTTATAGGAAGTTTTACTCAATATCCTCTAAAGTTAGCCTGGGCTATAACAATACATAAAAGCCAAGGGTTAACTTTTGAAAAAGCAATTATTGATGCAAACGCTTCGTTTGCTCACGGACAGGTGTATGTAGCATTAAGTAGATGTAAGACTTTTGAAGGTATGGTGTTAAGTTCTCCTATAACAATACGTTCTGTTAAAACAGATAACACAGTTTCCGAGTTTTCTGATGGAGTCAGGAATAATGAGCCTGACGAAAAACAACTACAGGATTCTAAAATTGCTTACCAGCAATCGTTGTTATATGAGCTATTTGATTATAAGTCAATAAAGAGTAGATATTCGTATTTGCAAAAGAACTTAATAGAAAATTCTAATATTATTCCAGTAACATTAATTGACGAAATAAAAAAGAAAGAAGAAATATTTGTTACAGAAATTTATACTATTTCTGATAAGTTTATATTACAGTTAAACCAGCTTCTTTCTAAAAACAATTTGCCTGAAGAAAGTGAAGAAATTCAGGATAGGGTAAAAAAAGCATCTGTTTATTTTGCCGAAAAAACAGAAAATATATTATTCTCATTTATCAAAGAAATCAATTTTGATATAGACAATAAAGAAATCAAAAAAACAATTAATGATATTTTAGAAAAATTACAAAGAGATGTTTTTGTAAAAGTTACTAGTCTTAAGTTATGTATTCATGGTTTTGAAACTCTTGCATATATTAAAACAAAAGCAAATGCCGAGATTGATTTTAAATCATCAGTTAAAACTAAACAAATTGTAAAATTTGAAGGAGTAAAAGATTCGCCACATTCTTCTTTGTATATGGAATTGAAAAATTGGCGTAAAATGTTAGCAGAAGAAAATGATTCTGACGAATACATGATTTTGCCATATAAAGCGATGGCAGAACTTTTAAAATACTTGCCTACTACAATTGGCGAACTAAGGGGGATAAAGGGTATTGGAGAGAAGAAAATAAAACAATTTGGACTCGAGATTATAGAAATAATTTCATCCTACTGTGAAAGAAATAATATAGAAAAACAACAAATTAAAATAAAAACTAAGACAAATAAATCAAAAATTGAGAAAAAGGAAAAAGTTGATTCGAAAAAACTCAGTTTGGATTTATTTAAATCAGGCAGAAGTATTGATGAAATTGCACTGGAAAGAAATTTTGCAAGGTCAACGATAGAATGACATTTAGCTTATTATGTTGGTTTAGGAAAACTTGATATTCTTGATGTTGTTACAAAAGCAAAAGTAGATGCTGTAACAGATTACATAAATCAAAGCAAATCAAAATCTATAGTTAATGTAAAAACTGCATTAGACGATAACATTTCATACGCAGAACTCAGATTTGTGTTTAAATATCTCGAGTTTATTGCAAATGAAGAAAATTAATTCGGTCAGGTCGAAAGACTTGACGGCAACGGATGATATTGTTACTCTTCTAGTCCTTCAATAAGCTCAGGAGAAGCCATCATGGTGACATCAAAATAGATGCTGAAACAAGTTCAGCATTACGACAAGGTGTGTTTTAAATGCTGTCAGGTCTTTCGATCTGACGGGAAAATTAATTTTGTGAGTTTTTGTGTTTTTAGAGATTTTGTGGCTATGTTTTCGCTACAAAATAAAAATCATTAACACCGTGCAGTTTTTCATCAATACTCGCTTCGGTTAGTTCGTCGTTTTCTCTTAACAAACAAGTGGTATAGCCTAATTCTTCAAAAAGAGAAATTACGAATTTGCGATTTTCTTCACCACCAAGCTCAGATTGAACTAAAGGTTTGTGTTTTAAAAGTGTGCTTTTTAAATTTTCAAAAACGTATTGCTCATAACCTTCAACGTCACATTTAATAAAATCAACTTTTGCGATTTTTGCAAATAATTCATCCGGAATGCGCATTGGTACCTCAAAAGTCTGGGCAATATTTTCTTCTCCTTTTTTTACTATATGTGTCATCCCATGATGAACAACTCCATGTACAACAGGAGTACCCATATTTACTGTAGTATTTTCGCTACCCAAAGCAAAAGGAAGTAGTTCTGTTTTTTTGCAAATATTTTGAGAAACGTTTTTTTTCCAGATTTTTCCAAAAAGTGGAATTGGTTCTACCGAATATAATTCTCCATCTTTTCCAGCAAGTTTTGCTAAAAAATGACTGTAATATCCAACATTTGCACCAATATCAATACATGTAAATCCTGGTTTAATAATTTTTTTCAGAAAAAATAATTCGGGATATTTACTTTTTAAAAAACCAAGATTAACTAATCTTAGGTAAATAAAGCTTACAAAACTTAAGTAACCACCAAATCCTAAAATTTTAAGTAACAGATTGCGAATATTTTTCATTATTTTATTTCTTCAAAGTCAATATATTCGCCTTTATCTTTGTAATTAGAAGAACTATTTGACTGGGTTTTATTATGAAAAGTGGTTGTGTCTTGAGGTTGTTGTTCGTTAAACTGATTACTAAAATTTTTTGAAGCTCTTTTTACTGCTCTTCTTAAGAATAAAACCGCTACAATGCCTAGTATTACAAAAAAAAGAATAACAAAAAGAATAAATTTTAAAATAGAAAAGATAAACATATTTCGGCTATTTTATAATGAGCCAAAGGTAGTAACAAAAACAAATTTAAAAAAATCTATTGTAAGTCTCAGAAATGCTGAGATTAAACAAAAAAAGAATATTTTCTGAAAAGATATTTGTTGTTAATAAAAAAACAACTATTTTTGCAGTCCAATTTAAAAATAACGTTATAAACGATTAAATATCATGAAAAGGACTTTTCAACCTTCAAATCGCCGTCGTAAAAACAAACACGGATTCCGTGAAAGAATGTCAACAGCTAATGGTCGCCGTGTACTTGCATCACGTAGAGCAAAAGGACGTAAAAAATTAACAGTTTCTGACGAACGTAAGGGTAAGTAATTTATAGTTAACTACATATATTGAAAAGTAAAGAGAAATCTTTACTTTTTTTATTTTCTTTTTTTTACAAAAACCAATAAGGTATTTTAACTTTGTATAAATTATTTTTGATTAAGTAATAAGTGGAATCTGTGCAAAATCAATTAGATACTATACAAAATAAAGTTGAATTAAAGCAACGTATTTCGGTAGAAGAAGCAATTTTTTTATTTGAAAATGCTCCTTTGGGTTTGCTGGGATCAATGGCTAGTCATATTAAAGATCAAATAAATGGTAAAAATGTTTATTACAACCGTAATATTCATATTGAACCTACCAATATTTGTTTATATCGCTGTAAATTCTGTTCTTTTTCAAAAGATTCAACAGATGAATTAAGCTGGAATTACACTCATGAGCAAATTATTGATATAGTTAAGTCCCATATTAAAAATAAAATAACTGAAATTCATATTACGGGTGGGGTTTTCCCAAAACGTGATATTATTTGGTTTACAGAAATTATTTCAAAGATAAAAGCGGTTATTCCAAATGTACATGTTAAGGCATTTACCGCAATAGAGTTAGATTATTTAGCTAAAATAAGTAAAATATCTATTGAAGAATGTTTACAAAAACTTAAAACTGCAGGCTTGGGATCATTGGCTGGTGGAGGAGCAGAAATATTTAATAAAGAAATCAGAAATACTCTTTGTCCCGAAAAAGGTCCGGCAAAACTATGGTTAAATATTCACGAAACCGCTCACAAACTCGGAATTTTCTCAAATGCAACAATGCTTTACGGGCATATCGAAAGCTACATTCATAGAGTGGAACATATGGATGAACTTAGAAAACTACAGGACAGAACGCATGGATTTAATGCTTTTATTCCTTTAAAATTCAGAAAACAAAATAACTTTTTATCGCATCTGCCCGAAATAACTATGGTTGAAGATTTAAGAAATTATGCTGTTGCAAGAATATTTCTTGATAATATTCCACATATAAAGGCATATTGGCCAATGATTGGAAAAGAAACATCAAGATTTGCATTACATTTTGGTGCCGATGATTTGGATGGAACAATTCATGAAACTACCAAAATATATACTCTTGCCGGATCTGAAGAGCAATCACCAGTGATGTCTCCGACTGAAATTAATGAAATAATTACAAGTGAAGGTTTTATTCCTGTTGAAAGAGATTCTTTATATAATCCTATTTAGATTATTAAATAAGTTTATAACCAAACAACCTTTTTTCCGTAAAACAAGTCTTTAAAAAAGATTAAATATATTTGGTATGAATAAAAAACTTTTGTTTTTGTTATCAATTGTAACAGTTTCAATTTTAATGAATTCTTGTTACAAAGACAAGCTCGATTTTTCTAAGCTGTCAACTACTATGGAATGGGATCCAAACATGGCAGCACCGGCAATACATTCAACATTAACTATCCGCGATTTACTCAGAGATTATGATTCAACTGAACTATTTGTTGAAGACCAAACAGGTTTTTTATACTTAATGTATCACAAAGAGGTGTTTTCAATACCGGCATCTGATATAGTTACTTTACCTGATCAGAGTTTTTCGGATAATTTTACCGGAACTTCTTTTTCTCCGGGAGCTTTTCCTGCAGGTACAACTAGGTCTGCTACAAAAAATTATACTCAGACATTATTGCTTGGTACAGATGCAATTGATAGTTTAATTTTTAAAGATGCTACTTTTACAACTAATGTAACTTCTACCTTTTTGCATACAGGATTATTAACAATTACTTTTCCAACAGTTAGAAAAAATGGCTTGCCTTATTCTAAGACTATAAATATAAATACTTCAACAGGTACATTTTCTTCTAATCAGGTATTTACTGATTTAACAGACTATAAAGCAAATCTGAAAAATCCTAGCAATAACCAATTGCCAGTAAATCTTAGTCTTACTTTTGTTAGCAGTGGTGCCCCAATAACAGCAGGAAATCAGTTAACTCTTGATATGACTATAAGCAATGTAAAATATTCTATTTTATGGGGTAATATTGGTCAAAGAAATTTTAATATTCAGGAAGATACAGTAAATATTGAATTGTTTAACAATACAATAAATGCAAATATCTACTTTATGGATCCAAAGATTCGTTTGCATATAAGAAATTCTTTTGGAGTACCTATCAGAGCGACTTTTAATAATTTTAAAATTTATTCAACAGTCTCAAATACATATGTTCCTTATGTGTTCCCATCGGCATATTCACCTTTATTAATAGCCGGGGCCACAATACCTGGCACTTTTGCACCAACAGATATACAGCTTGATACTACAAATTTTTCAAATATCAGATCTATCGTTGCCGAAAATCCAAGGTTTGTTTATTTACAAACATCTGCTATGACAAACCCACCGGGAACAACACAATATAATTATGTTATGGACACTAGTCGTCTGGCTGTTGATTTGGAAGTAGAATTACCTTTATGGGGTCGTGCTTCTTGGTGGGTAATGCAGGATACATTGGATTTTGATTTTTCAGATTTTTATAAAGATTCTGTACCCGATTTAGATAATATTGATTGGGTTAAATTAAAAATTAATATTTTAAATGGTATGCCAACAGAGGCAGGTGTTCAGATTTACTTGACAGATACTTTGTATAATGTTATTGATACAATTTTTACACCGGCTAATATGGAAATTATTCAAAGCGGTATTCTTGGTGGAACAGGGAAAGTTGTTACTCCAACAAGAAAAACAACTGAGGTTATGATTTATGGAAGCAGGCTAGCTGGTTTGATGGGTGTTAAGAAAGCTCTTGTTAGGGGTTATGTACATACAACAAATCAAGGATCTACTAATGTTAGGTTTTATTCCGATTATGCTCTTGATGTAAAAATGGGAGTTCAGGTACAGTCACATTTTAATACAGGAACTGATTTTTAACAAGGAGGAAAAATAATGAAAACAATAAAAATATTATCCATATTTATAGTTTTTTGGTTTGCGGCTACAACTATTTTTGCTCAGCAAAACCATACACTTTATTACATGCATAGGGTTCCACAAGCGAATTTATTAAATCCTGCAATACAAAACGAATGTAAACTTTACTTAAGTGGAATGATACTTCCTGTAGTTGGACAAGTATTACCTCCGTTACATATTAATTATAATAATAATGGTTTTGCATTAAATCAGTTAATAAGACCAGGAACTGGAGCACAGGCTGATTCAATGGTTTTTGACATACCTTATCTTCTTAAAAAACTTAAAAAGGTTAATTATACTTCTATCGAGTCAGATATAAATTGGTTCTCTGCCGGTTATAAGTGGAAAAGCTGGTATTTTACATTTAACCTGACCGAAAAGTTAGATATACAAGCTAGCTTCCCTAAGGATATGGTTACTCTTGCCTGGGAAGGTAATGGAAAATCATTGCTTGGTAAAGAAGCATTCTTAAGTTATGTAGGTGCTGGTGTAAATTGGTATCGTGAATGGGCAATTGGAGCTTCAAAAACATTTGGCAATAAATGGACAGTTGGTGCTCGTGGTAAATTGTTATTTGGTAAAGAAAATCTTTGGTTTAAAAGTCACCAGTTAACTTGGAAAACAGATGAAGAAGATTTTGCTTATACATTTAAAGCTGATTGGGAACTTCATTCATCTCAACAGTTTTATAATATAACAAAGCTCCAGATGGACTACCTGAACGATTCATTGATGTTTGAAATGGATACAGTTCTTGACCCTGGTAACATTACAAGCAGTGATATTAAAGGAATAATTATGGATGGAAGAAATCCGGGAGGAGCAATAGATTTAGGATTTAAATATGTTTATAATAATAAACTGAATTTTTACGGAAGTTTGCTTGATTTAGGTTTTATACGATATAAGAATAATGTGAACAGTGTTAAAGCATCAGGCGAATTTGAATTTGATGGGTGGGATATTCAACCATATTTTAACGACAAGAATGATTCTGTAGCAAAAGCACATGCAGATGCTTTTAAAGATTCTGTAATTAAAATATTTGATCCTCAGTTAGAGAAAAAGTCTTATAGTTACTGGCTTGCACCTAAGATGTATTTAGGAGGAACATATACAATTAACAATAAATTTAACGTAGGACTTTTATTCAGAGGTGATGTGTTTTTGAAACGTTTGCATGGTGGTGTAACATTAAGCGGAAATGCGAATCTTACGAAATGGTTTATGGGAACGTTAAGTTATACAGTAGAAAATAATTCATTTAAACAAGTTGGAGCAGGGGTTTTATTTAAAATACCATGGTTTCAATTTTATGTTGTTACAGATAACGTTTGTGGAATTATATGGCCTCAGGCAACAAGAAATCTTAACGTGAGATTAGGAATCAATATGTTATTTGGTTGTGATAAAAAACAAACCAGTACGTTAGTTAACTAAGTTTATTTATATCGTGTTATGATATACTGATTTATTGCATTAAACTTTTCTTAACTTTACAAAATATTACTTTAAACATAGGTCAATACTCTATGCTTATATTTACTTAGATAAACAAAATGAATTTTAAAGAATTTGGTCTCGATGAAAGATTGTTAGAAGGCATTGATGCAATTGGTTACGAGACGCCAACGCCTATTCAGGAAAAGGTTATACCGGTAATTTTAAATGGAAGTGATTTGATTGGATCTGCACAAACAGGAACAGGTAAAACTGCTGCCTTTTTATTGCCACTAATAAATAAAATTATTTCTGAGGAACAGGATAATGATATTAAAGCATTGATAATAGTTCCTACACGTGAGTTAGCTGTTCAGATTGAACAACATTTAGAGGGAATTGCATATTTTGCAAGAGTAGGTTCAATATCTGTTTATGGTGGTGGTGACGGGTTGGCATTTTCAAGAGAACAAATGGCCCTAACACAAGGCACAGAAATTGTGATTTGCACACCAGGAAGAATGATATCTCATTTAAATATGGGAAATGTTAATATTTCAGAGTTGAAATATTTAGTGCTTGATGAAGCAGACAGGATGCTCGATATGGGGTTTTATGATGATATTATGAAAATAATATCTTTTCTTCCGGTTCAAAGGCAGACATTACTTTTTTCGGCAACAATGCCAACTAAAATCAGGCAGATTGCACGAAAGATTTTAGTTAATCCTGTTGAAATAAATATTGCACTTTCAAAGCCACCCGAAAAAATAAAACAGGAAGCATATATAGTGTACTATTCACAAAAAATTCCTTTGGTAAGTGCTATACTTAGCGAAAGAAAATTAAGGAGTGTTATAGTTTTTTGTTCAACTAAACAAGGTGTAAAAGATTTAACCAGAGAATTAAAAAGAGCTAGATTTTCTGTAGCTGAAATTCATTCTGACCTTGAACAAAGCGAAAGAGAAAAAGTGCTTTTAAATTTTAAAAACAGAACTTTAAATATTTTAGTTGCAACAGATATTCTTTCAAGAGGTATAGATATTGAAGATATTGATCTGGTAATAAATTTTGATGTGCCAAATGATGGTGAAGATTATGTGCATCGTATCGGACGCACAGCTCGTGCAGAAAATGATGGTTTAGCAATGACTCTTGTAAGTGAAAATGAACAGGGTAAATTTTCTGAAATAGAAGACTTGCTTGGAAGTGAAGTTCCGAAAATGATAATTCCAGAAAAATTTGGAAAAGTTCCTGAATATAATCCTAAAAAGAATAAACAAGCCAATAATCGCAGGGGTTTCAGAAAACCAGGATTTAACAATAAAAGATCATTTCGAAAGAGTTGATGTTAAATAATAGAAAAAAAACTGGTAATTAATTTTGACTTCCAGATATTTTTAATTTAACTTTGGTTTGTAAAACAGCTATTAGTAAATTAATTGCAATAAAAAATGAGTAATTATGGAAAGTCAGAACTCAAATATTAGCGGTACTACGCAACGAAAAAAAATGGCGCCAGAGGCAATGTCTGCAATGATATGGGGAATTGCATCACTTGCTGCAATGGCTTTGTTTGGTTTTATAGCATCATTTGTTGCTTTTTCAAAACGCAAAAAAGCATTAAGAGCTTATGAAGAAAATCCAGGTATGTATAACGAGAAGTCGTTAAACCTACTGAAAACTGCAAAAACATGTGCAACTATTGGTTTAATCACCTCAATTTGCTTTACTATATTTTGGATATTATATATTGTTTTAATAGTATATTTGGTTTCAATGTCAAATAGTTATTATTATTGATATTTAAAATCATTTTATAACTTTGAATTATATTAACAAACAATTTAAAACAAATAATTATGGAAGAATTAAAAAAGAAAGTTGTACCTGGTGCAGTTTCTGCAATGATTTGGGGAATAGCTTCACTAGCAGCAATGGCTGCTTTTGGTTGGATTGCAGCAATAGTTGCATTTTCGAAACGCAAAAAGGCATTAGCTACTTATGAGCAGAATCCTTCAGATTATAGTGAAAAATCCTTAAGTGTTTTACGGTCAGCTAAAACTTTTAGCATTATTGGCTTAATTGCATCAAGTGTATTTACTTTAATCTGGATAATTTATATAATTGCTGCTATCGTAATGTTTGCTTAATTTTAAAAATAAAATTATTGAGCCTGTGTAATAATACATAGGCTCTTTTTTTAACTGTATTTTAAGTAAATTGATTGAAAAATTAATTAAGAATAACAATATTATGTACGAACAAAAAAAGAAAATTGTACCAGGTGCGTTGTCTGCAATGTTTTGGGGTATTTCCTCAATAATGGCACTTTACATGTTTGGTTGGGTTGCATCAATAGTTGGTTTCTCTAAAAAAGCTGCTGCTCAAAAACTTTACGATGAAAACCCTAATGAATGGAATGAAAAATCATTAAATATCTTACGAACAGCAAAAACTTGTAGCACTATTGGTTTATGGGTATCTATTTTTTCTACGATTATGTTAATTTTATATATCGTTTTTATAGTTTCAATGGTATCTCATAGTTACTATTCTCCTTACTATTACTAAAAATAAAAAGTAAAAGTTAAAGGTTTTCTGGAAGGAATTTATTTTTAAGTAATTTATATTCTTCGGGGAAGCTGCTTTTAAGAATAGATGTATAATAATTATATGGCTTATGTTGAAAAAACATAGGCTCTTTTTTATATAATTCTTTGTTTATAAAATATCCGTCAGTTCCTTTTTTAAAAATTTTCATTAAAGAATCGTTTTTAAGAATTTTCGGGTCTTTTAAAATTTTGGGGTAAACTACCGGATTAATTTTTATTGTGTTTCCTAATCTGCAATAGTTGATGTCCTTTACATATTGAGGTAATTCAGATGTCCCTAAATCTTTTGCAATTTGTTTGGATGCAGATGAGCTAAACAAGTTTACCGATTTTGTAATTCCACCTTCAAAAAGGTTTACAACTCCATCTGATAATGCATCTTTAATGCTAAAGGACTCATAGTCAAAAAGCAAAGTTTTAATATTATCTTTTAAATAATTTGTGTCTTTATAACTTAATGGAAGTAGAGGAACCTGATCAGATGGATTGATTAGATTAAAGCTTGTATTGTTAATACAATACCTTATGTTATATTCATCAGTAAATTGTTTGTTGCCTATCATTGGGGCGCCAAAAGAATATGTTTTAAATTTATTGTCTTTAGAAATTTCATTTCCCGATAGATTCTCTAAATATGTTCTTAATAAATTTGCCAAAGCACCTCCCTGACTGTGTCCGGTGATAATAAAATTATAAATACCTTCTTTATTTAGTATATTAATTTGGTATAAAATATCATTATGCAAATATGCTAAACCTAATGCATATCCTGCATGTACTGCGGCATTAGAATCTTTTGCAAAACAATAGTCGAATTTCTCTCCAGAAATTTTAATTATGCCCTTGGCAGGAATCATAGCAGAACTAAAATTTTCAAGCCAAGAGATTTTTTTATCTGTTGAACCTCTTAAATTTATTACAGCTATTTTATCATTTATGTAAATCTGATATTTGTTATCCATGCCAAAAATACCAGATGTATATCTTTTTAAATATTTAGGTGGTATTATTTCAGCATCGGTATTATAAATATCTAAAAAGGTATAACTGCAGCAAAGAGCCATCATATCCCTTGCTTCATATTTACTAAATCCTTCTTTTATCTGAGCAAAAGAATTTATTGAGAAAAAAAGTATTATTATAAAACTAAATATCTTCATTAATTAAATCTTATACTTATTAAGAAACAGTTACAAAGTTCAAATTATTGTTATAATTATCAAAACAAATTTTAAGCGAATAAGTTTTATTTTATTAACCGAGCTTAATAGATATTTTAACTGTAAAATTTTCTTTTGTTTTTAAAAAACCATATGGTCCCCAACGGTAATAAAAAGCTATTCCATAACCTGCAATTGATTGAGTTAATAAATTTCCGAAAACAATTCCGGATTCGTAATATCCATTCTCTAAGGTGTTAAATTGAAGCCCTTTATGCAGCTCGCTTTTATCTAAACTACCAAATCCAATATTCTGGCAAATAGAGATGCTCGGCTGAAATTTTCCTACTTTAAATAATAATCTTCCAAAATTATGTGTAAAAAATACAGAAGCAAATTTATCAGAGTAAAATTCATTCATCCTCATTGTTGCAAAAGTATTTGATGCGTCAATTGAAAATTTTGAGTAATTACTGTAACCGTTGTATAATAAAGTTAATGGTAAAGTTCTGTCAACATAACCACAGCTTAATTGTATTGATGTTTTTCCTGCTAATTTTAAATCAAAATCAGCATTTATTTTTGCTTCGTATTTCCAGTATTCAAAATTATCTTTTGCGGTTTTAAATCCATGACTAACATTAAAGAAAATAACAGGGTATTTTGAACCCAATGAATATTTTCCAAAGAAAGTTTTCATGAATTTTTCTTTGTATGCATATTTTAATTTTATACCGGCTTCTGATGATGAAAAACTGTTTTTTAATGTGTCTGGAAGTAACTTGTAGAAATAATCAGATGATGGTGTGTAATATGTTATTTTCGCATAACCTTCAGTTTTTAAATAACGTAACCATCTAAATGAAAGTGATGATTTATATTCATCGTATTTATCCATTCTGTTAACAAGAATTTGTCTGTATAATTCAGTTGAAGTTAAGGATTTATACTCGAGCATAGAATATGATCCAACTTCACTAACATCGTGCGAATATGAAGCTGTAAACTGGGTTTCGCTTTGTAAACTTGGTCTGAATTTTAATCGCCCACCATATTTAAAATCTTTGTCTTTAATACCATATGCGCCATATCCGCCAACAGATAACCAAGATAAGATTTTTTCATTAGTCATAATATCCAAGCAGGGTCTTAACCCTTCAAAATGATTATATGCAAGAATTCTTGCAAAGTCAATATTAATAAAACCCCACGAAACATAGCCTTTAGTAAGTTTCTCGAGTACTTTAAGTTTTGTGTCTAAATGTTCTGCCTGACCAATACTGTCAATTATTTTATATGTTTCTTTTTCCTTATCATTTAAAGTTTCAGTACGGTATTTTGTCCAAAATGTACTATCTTGTTTTGCAGCATCTTTGGTGATTTCGAGTTGAATGTTATTAAATTGTTTTGGAGCTAAATCAGGGTTAATTTCTATCTTATCTATATAACTTTTTCCAACACCAAGAAGTGGTAAAACACGATTTCTTATTACTGCAATTGTGTCATTTAATAACAATGTGTCGGGATGATCGCTGACTTGTAATCCCGAAAATTTTAAATCTGTATTTAGTTGAACAGGAAACCACTGAGTGTTGTTAATAAACTCATATTTCTGCTGTATTTTTGCATCAAATCCACCTTTATTTTCAGATGGTTCTGCTTTCACAGATTGTAATGCATAATGATTTGAATTAATTTGAATAACACCTTTAAGTCCGTCAAATAAAGTTCCTTTTGATGGTCTGAATGAAATTACAAATACAGTGTCATTTGATTCAGTGTAAGTGGTGTCCTCTATTTGGTAAAAATATTTTTTTATTGCTGTTTTTGCGATAGGACTCAAATATTTTTTACCACCAACATCAACTAAATCTGTATAAAAAGAAAATGATTGTAATTGTGTTGCTAGAAGTATGAAATATGGTTGTTTCAATCCTGAACTACGCGAAGCAATTACTTTTTCCTGGTTTTTATCCGGAAATAAGAATTTTCGTTCACTTACAGTCTCAGTTAAAAAAATATGTTGTTTTGAAAAAAATGCTTCGATACTTTTATCTGTTAGCGAGTCATCTGTTAATGTGTCTTTTGTTTTTACAGTTCTGTATTTTTCAAATTTTGATTGATTTTTTGTTGTAACTTTTATTGTATCATAAGTAGCATCTTTCATTTTAGGATCAATAGTAAAATACATTTTGTTATATGAGATGTAAGCAAATGAACCCATTTTTTCAGGATTGTTTCTATCTCTATTTTCAATAACAGCACTAATAATACGATGTGCAGAGTTTTCACCTGCAACTACAGTAATCTCAGAAAGATCTAATAAAGTTGATTTTAAAGATATTTTTAATGTTTCTTTTTGCTCAAAAGTGTTAATTGTAACAGATTTATTTGAGTAACCAATATAACTAAATATAAGGGTAACCTTATCAGAATTAGTTTGAAAAGAAAAATAACCATCTATATTTGTTGAGGTACCTAAATTTTTTGCACCGTAAACAACGTTCACAAATGCTAATGGTTCATGAGTTATTTCGTCAGTAACTTTACCTGTTATTCTATATGATTGTGAAAATGCAGAAAATGAAAACAAATTGAAGAATAAAAAAAGAGAAATGAATATTTTCTCCATTGTTATCATTCAAATGCGCCCATTTTTATCATACTAACTTCGTCAGGTGTAAGAAATCTCCAGCGTCCGCGTGGTAGTGCTTTTTTTGTTAAGCCAGCAAAATATACTCTGTCAAGTTTAATAACTTTATATCCGAAATGTTCAAATATACGCCTTACAAGATGATTTCTACCAGAGTGAACTTCGATTCCTATCTGACTTTTATCAACAGGATCGGCGTAGTTAATTTCATCTGCTTTAATAAAACCATCATCAAGTTCAATGCCTGTTGCAATAGCATCCATATCATCTTTCTTAATGTTTTTGTCAAGAAACACATGATATATTTTTTTCTTATTAGAACGTGGATGAATTAGTTTAGCTGCAAGTTCACCATCATTAGTAAGTAAAAGAATCCCGGTTGTATTGCGGTCTAAACGACCTACAGGCATAACACGCTCTTTACATGCGCCGCGTATTAATTCAAGTACAGATTTGCGTCCACGGTCATCTTCTGCTGTTGTTATATAATCTTTAGGTTTATTTAATAAAATGTAAACCTTTCTTTCCTGGCGTATACTTTCATTATTAAATTTAACCACATCGCCCGGATAAACTTTAGTTCCGAGTTCAGTAATTACTTTTCCATTTATAGTTACAACACCTGATAAAATATAATCATCTGCCTGACGCCGGCTGCAAATACCTGCATTTGCCAGATATCTGTTTAGCCTCATCGAATCATCGGTTTTCTTAAAAAGTGATTGTTTTGAAGGCTTATCTTTATTGAAATTATTTTTTTTGAAGGCAGGCTTTTGCCTTGCGGGTTTGTCGTTACCGTTTTTTGCTTTAGTTATCACGGTTTTTTTTCCGCCTCTATGTTCCATAATGTGATTATTAATATTGCAAAGGTACAAATTATAGTTTTATAAAAGGATAACTGATTGCATCATAAATAATATAAAAAAAGGAACACTTTTAAAGCATTCCTTTTTTTAAATATATTTCGATTAATTATCTTACAACCGTAACAGCTCCTGTTGCTTCGTGTTCATTACCTCTGTTGTCTTTAAACTTAGCAATCCAGGTGTAAGTTCCTACAGGTACAATCTCGTTATTCTTAGCTCTTCCGTCCCATTTTTCAGTTTGTTCTGTAAGTTCACTATATATTTTCGTATCCCATATAATTTCTCCCCATCTGTCGTAAACAGCCATATAAAATCCCGTTTCTTTAATTCCATGAGCAAGACCGAGGAAGAAATCGTTAACTTTATCACCATCCGGCGAGAATGCAGTAGGAGCGTAGAATGTATATTCTTCTTGTATAACAACCGGATAAACAACCGTATCATAACACCCTTTATTTGAGATAGCAATTAACTCAACCGAATAACTTCCTGCGTCATTGAATTTGTGTGTAGGATTAATAACTCCTGTAGAATCCCCATCTCCAAATGTCCAGATGTAGTTAACCGCATTGATAGACATGTTAGTAAATTGTACAACAGGCTTAATAATAGAAGCAAATTCTGGTGACCAAACAAAATGAGCTTCCGGTTTAGGCCAAACAGTAATCATGTCAGTATATGTTCTGATTGTTTTGCATCCGTATTTAGATGTAACTGTAAGTGTAACTGTAAATGTTCCTGAATGTGTGTACACATGAACCGGGTTTTTCGCAAGCGAAAGATTTTCATTATCTCCAAAATCCCAAAGATATGTTTGACCGTTATCCGGGTTAATCTCATTAAAATGTACCGTAAACGGCTGACATCCCTGAACAGAATCAGGAAGCGCGTCAGCAGGTGGGAACGGATATACAAATATGTTAACTCCACTAGTATCAAATGTTCCGCAAGCGTCCTCAACATAAACCGAATAATAGCCGGTTTGCTCGGGATATACATAAATAGGAGGAGTAACAACCATTCCATCTTGATTAATAATCATGTATGGTGGTCCTATACCGCCTGTGATAACCGGAGTAAGCATAACTGCTTCTCCATGACAAACGCTGTCTGCATTTTGTATAAGAGTTACATTAATTTTCGGCGAAACGTGAACAGTAATAATAGCCGTATTACTAGGGCATCCGTTACCGTCAATTGCTGTAGCAATATATTGTGTGGTAGTATCCGGATTAACAAGAATAGCGGGATTAGAAGGCACTCCATCCCAGAAGAAACTATATGTTCCGCTTCCCCCTGTCGCACTAATAGTAATCGGTGCCGATTGTCCCAAACAAATAGTCATGCTTGGAGTACAACTGATAATAAATGGCGAAGGTTCAATTATAGTAGTTCCGTTAGTAGCTGTACATCCATTAAGGTCAGTAATTACAACCGAATAAGTTCCTGCTCCAATACCAGCTAAATCTTCCTGATTAGAACCGTTACTCCAAAGGAACTGATACGGGAATGTACCACCTGATATATTTAAATTAGCAGATCCGTTCATTTGTCCGTAACAAAGTAAATCTGTAGGAGTAATACTATGAACTAAAGGAGTAGGATTATTAAGGTTAACAATAGTTTGAGCAGATGTACATCCGTTAAGTGAAACTGTTAATCCAACAGACTGTGGTCCCGGTGTAGCCCATGAAACCGAATGTGGTCCTGCTCCTGTTCCTGGTAATGCAGTGCCTCCGTTCCATGTCCAATTATATGTACAAAGTCCGTTACAGTTGCCGATGTAATTAATAGTAGATATGCCTCCTGTACAAGCAATCGCAGTTGCAGTGAAATCCGAACTAGGTGTTTGTGTAAGCTGAACAACAACATTATCCTGATCGGTACACCCGTTGCCATTATTTTCAGTCCAGGTAAATGTATATGTTCCCGAAACTCCAACTGTAACTGTAGCATTAGGGTTGTTAGGGTTGTCGAATGAGGCATTGCCAGGACCCGAAGCCAATGTCCATGTACCTGTGCCAACACTTGCAACTGCCTGCATAGTGTTAGAAAGTTGACAAACAGATACGTCGGGACCTGCATTTGCTATGGGGGTAGTGGTAAATACAACATTTACGCTGGCAGAACTTGTACAACCATTGTTATTTTCAGTCCATGAAAAAGTATATGATCCATCAGTTGTGACTGTGACATTTGTTGAGGCGCTGTTAACATTAGCAAAGACCACACCCGTTGAAGGAGCTGCTGTCCATGTTCCTGTTCCAACACTTGCATTACCTGTTAAATTAAAAGAATGAGAACATGTTTGTCCACCTATTCCTGCATTGGCAACAGGTTGCTGGTTAAATGTTATTGTTACAGCATCACTGGCAGTACACGATACGCTGTTTGCTTCTGTCCATGTAAAAGTATATACACCTCCGGTTGGTACAGTAACATTACTGGTAGGGCTTGCCGGATTTGTGAAACTTGCAGTTGCAGGCACACTAGTCCAGACACCAACTGGAATTGATGCAACTCCTTCTAAATTTGTAGTAAGAGAGCAAACTGTTTTGTTAACTCCGGCGTTTGGTGTTGGCATAGTGCAACATTGTGGGCTACCTGCAGCATAAACAATAACATTTTGTGTTGATTGTGAACTTATACAGCCATTTTCGGTAACTGTAAGTGTAATGTTATATGTTGCATCAGTTGTCCAAGTAATTGTGTATGGTCCTTGACCGGAGCCACTTTGAACAGTAGCGCCATTAAAATTCCAACTATATGTGGCTCCAATACCGGCATTGCCAGTATATGTCACAGTACAAGGTTGGTTAACGCAAATTGGAGTTGTAGCTGTAAAAGTTGATGTTGGGTTAGGGGTAACAGTAACGATTACCTGATCTGTGGCTGTCTGACCACATGCATCAGTTGCTGTAACTGTATATGTTGTTGTAGTTGCAGGAGAAACATTAACTGTTGCACCGGCTCCTCCGCCATTATTCCATGCAAAAGTAATAGGTGCAGCACCACCAGAAGAAATTGCTGTTAGTGTAGCAGGCATTGCACTGGCACAAAGACTTTGGTCAATACCGGCATTTACTGTTAAAGCAGAATTATTGGAAATGTAAACAGTGTCATAACTAAAACCTCCGCAGCCACTAGGCATAGTAAATATTACGGTTTCAGTACCTTCAGCTATTCCATCTAAAGTAGGATTTATTACAAAAGAAGTTGATGTGCTTCCGGCTGGAATAGTAAGAGATGCCGGAATTGCAGGAAAATCAACACCATTTGTTGCAGTTCCACTTATAGTATAATTTACAACAAGAGGCGATGCTGGTGCATTACCTACGGTTGCAGTTACTGTAGCTGTTGAACAACCTTCTCCTGCTGTTGTGCCATTGGAATATGTTACAACAATATCCAACGCATCTGTAGAAAATGAATTAGCTTCAAGAAAAACACCTGAATCTAATGCTCCATCTCCAACATCACCTACAGCAATTTTGATGTGATAAGGGACACATGGTGTAACATTACATTGTGCAGTAAGTACAGTTGTAAATCCATTATATACAATGGTAGAGCCACTCCCATTATCGACAAAATAGGAAGAGTAACCTAATGAAGTACATGTGCCTGTTCCAAAACTTCCAGCTGAACCACTATTAACTGAATTAATCATTACAGGAATAGTTGTACTTGGAATTAATGCAATATTTTGATTTGTATAGTTCCCACCTAGCGGATTTGGTCCGGTTACAAAAAAACCAAAAGCATCATTATATGTAGAACAAACATAATCAGGGTATTCTTCAGAAGCAAAAACATATCGAAATGAAAAAGTATTCTGTAAGGGAGTGAAATCGAATTCTAAAACAGCTGCATCCTGTGAAGTGTTACTAGAAATAGCATCAAGTTCGGATGTACCAGGCCCTCCAATAATATCACTCATCCCTGTACCAGCCGTATTTGGAATATTTGTAACATAACCAGTTGCTAAAACGATTCCTTGATTAAGACCTAGATTTGTGGTATTTCCATTACTAAATCCTGCGATTTGACATGCTGCTGAAGTATTACAGGAAACACCTTGAAATGTTACATTCGAAACAGTAACACCTCCTCCTACCAAATCATTCTGAACCAATTGGGTTGGACTTGATGTTGTATTCAATACTAACTGGCTAAATACATGCGATACAAAAAAGATATTTACAAATATTAATGTAAATATTATAATAATCTTATTTTTCATATTATGTTTTTTGGGTCAATTATATTTAAGACAGTCTTTTTAAAAAAAAGTTGCCTATAAATTTAAAAATTGTTGATAAAAAAACATTAAAAAACGAAACATTTTTAAAAGCAAGTAAAAACCTTTCTGCTATTGAAAAACATAAACGAAAAGAAAGTATTTAAATAAGAAAGTTAGAGGAAAAACTAAAATAGCTGCCTAAAAAAATGTAAAAACAGATTATTTATTTCCGTTATATGATGAAATAAATGCTTTTACAGAACCCACAAGAATATCTGCTTCTATATATACCGGTATATGGAAATTGTCATTAGTTACCCAAATTTTCATATTTTCACCTGAAGTAAAAATTGTTCCGGAAACCAGACTGGCAGAGAATTTTATACAATTTGTTTTTTTTCCTTCTCTATCTTCAAAAACTGCTGGTCCCAAATATTTTACATATAAAGGTTCATATTTATTATCCATAAATATTAAAAACGGAATTTTGGAATTAATAGAATATTTTGAGAAATCTAAATTTCTGCAAACATAAATAGCAGATAATAAGTCGAAGGTGTTTTGTCTTAATGCTATGGTATCTTTAGTAAGTTTAGTATTACTGTTTTCTATTTGAGAATATAATTTATTTTTTTGATAATCGAATTCATATATTTCATTGGCAAAATAACTTCCCTCAATTGATTTTCTTGCATATTTTATAGGTTTTACAGTTAAGCAGTCAAAATAAGATGAAAAAACTTCTCTTACTTTCATTACCCAATCATAAGAAGAATATGAAGATCCGGAGCTTTTAAAAATATATGTAGGTTTGTTGTTAAAGCTTATACTATCAACAGAAAATTCAACTTTACCTGCATTAACCCAAATAAAGCCGAGGTTGTACATAATATTATATGAAATCCTTTCACCTGATTTAAATGCCGAATTATCCATAAAGCTTTGAGAAAAAATTTGCTTTGATGGAATAATCAGAGCGAAAAAAAGTAGAATTCTGATCATTTATTTACATCACCGATTCTATTTTCGATTGATTTAATTTTTTGATCTAATCTATGGTTACAGTTTTTTCTAATATCAAATTTTACTGTAGAATAAATTCTTTCTGTGTGTGGAAGAAGAATATCCTGAGCTTTCTGAACAACTGCCAGTGCTTCTTCAAGTGTTTCTGTTTCAATTATTGTTCCCATCGCTGTAAGTTTATAATTAGGAACATCATTTCTGATCATCTCTATTACTTTACTTACAAATTCACTCTTGCTTGTTCCAACATCTGTTGGAAACATTGCAAATTCCATTAATACTGACATCTTATTTTAGTATGGATGATAAATTACGAATGACAAATATTACCATTCGTAATTTGTAATCCGTAATTAATTATTATAATAGTTTGTCAATTTTTTCAGCTAAAGCTTTTTTAGGAACAGCTCCAACTTGTTTGTCAACTACCTGACCGTTTTTAAAAAACAGAATTGTAGGAATATTTCTTATTCCATATTTTGAAGCTACTCCAACATTATTGTCTACGTCTACTTTTCCGAAAACAGCTTTTCCATTATATTCTTCGGCAAGTTCATGAACTAATGGAGCTATCATTCTGCATGGTCCGCACCATTCAGCCCAAAAATCAACTAATACAGGTTTGTCAGATTTTACAACTAATTCCTCAAAATTAGCATCGGTAAATTCAATAGTCATTTTATAAAGTTTTTAATTTGTTAAAATTACATTAAAAATATATTCATTAAATAAATTCCCAAAATTTAGTTTTCCAATTTTATTAACTCAATTTGATTTAAATTCCAAACCATTATCAGTAAAGTAATCAATTAAATCATTGTTTAAAGTTATTGCAAAATTTCTTGTAAACATATCTATTGAAAGTCTATCATTATCAGAATATATGGAAAAATTCAACTGAGATTTTCCTTTGTGTTTTTTACATAGTTTCTCGATTTCGGATATAAATTCTTCGTTAATATTATGAACAGGAATTTTTAATATAACTTTTTTAATTTCTTTTCTGGATTCTGACAACAGAGAAATTTTTGAAAATTTCAATTCCAGTTCACCTTGATTATCGTCTCGCATTCTTCTTTTTACATTTGCTTTTATCAGAAGACACATGCCAACCTGCATATATTTTCCGTACTCAACAAAATCTTTTCCAAACAAGCTAAATCTGAATGTGTCTGAGAAGTCTTCAATAGTTGAAGAAGAGAATGGATTACCAGTCTTTGACATTTTATTTTGTGTACTCGTAACAAATCCTGCAATAGTTATTTCTTTTCCTTCAAAAGAGGATAAGTCATGAATCTCTGAAAGTGAATTTGAGGTTAAACTCTCGATATCGTACCGATAGGGATCAAGAGGGTGTGCAGATAAATAAATTCCAATTAGTTCCTTTTCTTTTTCGAGTTGGAATAGTCTTGACCATTCCTCATTTTTCGGAATTTCTGGTCGTTTTATCTCAATAGGATTTATATTTCCAAATAATGATTGTTGCGTATTGTTTTTATCCGATTGAAACTTTGAACCATATCTTATTAATTGTTCGATAAAAGAGATTTCGCCATCTCCAAAGTATTGATATCGTTTTAATTCTGTAAAGGAATCAAAGCCACCTGACATTGCAAGTGCTTCTAAGTTTCTTTTGTTAACTGTACTTGGACTAACTCTTTCAACAAAGTTAAAAATATCTGTAAAATTACCATTTGCGTTTCTTTCTTTGATAATAACTTCCGCAGCAGATTCTCCTAATCCCTTTATTGCACCTAATCCAAATCTAAGATTACCATCTTTGTTTACAGTAAATTTTATATGACTTTCGTTAACATCAGGACCGAGTACTTTTAAATTCATGCGTCTGCATGCATCCATTAACTTGGTAATTTCTTTTATATCGTCTAAGTTACGACTAAGGTTGGCAGCTAAAAATTCTGCAGGGTAATGAGCTTTAAGATAGGCTGTCTGATATGCCAAATATGCATAGCATGTTGAGTGTGATTTGTTAAATGCGTATTGTGCAAATGCCTCCCAGTCTGTCCAAATTTTTTCGCAGGTAACTTCTGCGTGTCCATTTTTCTTGCAACCCTCCATAAACGAGCCTTTCATTTTATCAAGAACTGCACGTTGTTTTTTTCCCATTGCCTTACGTAAACCATCTGCGTCACCTTTTGTAAAACCTGCTAATTTCTGAGAGAGTAACATTACCTGTTCCTGATAAACTGTAACGCCATAAGTGTCTTTAAGAATACCTTCCATGTCGGGTAGGTCGTAATGTATTGCTTCCCTGCCATGTTTACGGCTTATGAAGTTTGGAATATACTCCATTGGACCTGGTCGGTAAAGTGCATTCATCGCAATTAAATCCTCAAAACGATTCGGTTTTAGTTCACGCAAATACTTTTGCATATTTTCCGACTCAAACTGAAATACTGCTGTGGTTAAGCCTTTACTAAAAAGTTCGAACGTCTTTTTATCTTCAAGACTTATCTTATTTATGTCGACAACAATTCCTTTTGATAGTTCTACATTTGTAACTGCATCTTTCAAAATGGAAAGAGTTTTTAAACCTAAAAAGTCCATTTTAAGCATGCCAACTTCTTCCAGATAATGGCCGTCAAATTGTGTTACTAATAAGTCAGAATCTTTGGAAATGCATACAGGAATATATTCTGTTAATGGATTTCTGCTAATAATAATTCCACAGGCGTGAATTCCGGTTTGGCGAACTGAACCCTCAAGTGTCTGTGCATATTTTAAAGTAGACATTACTTCTGGGGTTCCCGATTCTTTTTCTTTTCTTAATTCGGGAGATTCTTTAAATGCTTTAACCAGATCCATGTCCGGTTTTTCAGGAATCATTTTAGTTAATCTTTCAGCTTCGCTCAAAGATAATTTTTGGACTCTGGCAACATCTTTAATAGATGATTTTGCTGCCATTTTGCCAAATGTTATAATATTAGCTACCTTATCTTTTCCGTATTTATCAACAACCCATTTAAGAATATTCTCTCGTCCGTCTTCGTCAAAGTCAATATCAATATCGGGCATTGAAATACGTTCAGGATTTAAAAAACGCTCAAAAAGTAAATCATATTTAAACGGATCAATATCTGTTACCTGAAGGCAGTAAGAAACTACTGATCCTGCGGCTGAACCACGACCTGGACCAACCCATATGCCCATTTTACGTGCTTGTGAAATAAAATCCTGAACAATTAAAAAATATCCGGGAAATCCCATGTTTTTTAATGTCTGAAGTTCAAAACTGATTCTTTGATTTACTTCATCGCTTGGGTTTTCGCCATAACGATTTTTTGCTCCAATCTCTACAAGATGTTGCAAATAGTCAGCTTCAAACTTAATTCTCAGAACGTTGTTATAACCTCCAAGCCTTATAAAGGTTTCGTTTGTAAATTCAGAAATTAAATCTTCCTCAGAAAAAGTTTCTTTATACTTTTCGATTGTTCCAAACTCCTCAGGAATAGGGAACTTTGGCATAACAGGAGCTTTATTTAAATTAAATGGCTCTATTTTGTTAGAAATTTCTATAGTATTGGCAATAGCTTCAGGATGGTCTTCGAAAATTATAGCCATTTCCTCGGGCGATTTAAACCATTCCTGTTTAGTGTAATGCATTCTTGAAACATCATCAAGTTGACTACCTGTATTAATGCAAATTAAACGGTCATGTGCTTCTGCATCTTCAGAATTAATAAAGTGCACATCATTTGTTGCAATTACTTTTACTCCTGTTTTTGCTGACAGCTCTACTAAATGTTTGTTTACAAGTTGTTGCTGAGGATAAACTTCGCTATCGGCATTGGGATCTGTTGCCTTATGGCGTTGTAATTCTAAATAAAAATCTTCCCCAAATTCTGATTGGTATTCTTTTACCAGATTTTCTGCAAGTTCTATATCGCCCGAACGTATTGCGCGTGGTATTTCTCCCGCAATACATGCAGTAGAAATTATTAAACCTTCTTTGTGTTTAAATAATAGTTCTTTGTCAATTCTTGGTTTAGAATAAAATCCTTCGGTAAAAGCTACTGATGAAAGTTTGATTAAATTTCTATAACCTGTTTCGTTTTTTGCAATTACAATTAAATGGTTTCCGCTTCTGTCTTCTTTTACGTCTTTCTCTTTAAGATTAAGACTTCTGCGGGCAACATACATTTCGCAACCAATAATAGGTTTTAAAACTCTTGCTTTATAAATTTCACCTTTTTCTTCTGCCTTTTTTTGAAGTTTTTGTTCCTCGTCATTATGAGCTTTAACGGAATTTAAAAAATCTTTAACTCCAAATAAATTACCATGATCTGTCATTGTTACAGCAGGCATGTTGTATTCAGCGGCTTTTTTAATTAAGTTTTTGATATTAGACGCACCATCTAGTATGGAATACTGAGTGTGAACATGCAGGTGAACAAACTGGCTCATAAAAATGAATGAATTACAAAATTAAATTGATAAGCGTAAATTTACTAAATCAAATCAGGACTTCAATTCAAATGTTTAAAAATTGATGAATAGATATTAACATATTTGTATTGTGCAGAAACACAAGCTTATGTTAACCATTTTAATAGTAAATTATTTTATTTGTTAATGCCGATTCTTAAATATTGTGTTATAGTTTTTCTTTTATAACTTTGCTATTTATATTCATTCTAAAAATGGAATTAAACTGGCTAGATATATTTAAGCAAACCTTTATGATTTCTGGGTTTGTGCTGTTTCTGATGCTCATAATTGAGTATATAAATGTACAAACAAAGGGAAAATGGAGTAACCCAATAAAAAATTCTCGTTGGCTTCAACTTTTTATTGCAATATTTCTTGGAATAACTCCTGGCTGTGCAGGTGTATTCACAGTTGTGTCGCTTTACACACATAATATAATTAATTTTTCAGCTTTACTTGCCGGGTCAATTGCTACCGTAGGCGATGAAGCCTTTGTAATGATTTCTGCATCACCTGTACTGGCACTTAAAATTGCTGCCGGTGTTATTATTATTGCAATTGTCGCCGGTGTCTTTTTTAATTTATTTATTAAAAGTAAACCAAGAATTCAGAATGAAAAGCATTTTGTGACACATGGCGATGAATGTTGTTCAACTAAGCCAACATTATACACAATAAAATTGCAATTGCAGAAATTTACATTTGCAAGAGCAATGTTATTAATGGTTTTAATTTTTATTATATTTAGTCAGATTATTCCTTTTGGTGAAGCAGGAGGAGGAGAACACGAGGAAGGACTTTTCTCTGCAGAGTCAATTATATTTATGCTAATGGGATTAATTTCAACTTTTATTATTTTAACTGTTCCCGAGCATTTTCTTATGGATCATTTATGGGAGCATGTTCTTAAAAAACATTTTTTCAGATTGTTTTTATGGACATTAGGTTCAATTATTGCAATTTCAATTCTTACTAACTATTTCTCGTTTAATGAATGGGCAAAATTAAATTTAATATATGTTTTGTTACTAGCTTTAATTATAGGAATAATCCCAATTTCAGGTCCGCATATTTTATTTATAACATTATTTATGGATGGAATTATTCCGTTTAGTTTTCTTCTGGCAAATTCTGTAGTTCAGGAAGGACACGGTGGAATACCATTACTTGCAGAAGATAAATGGAGCTTTGTTAAAATAAAGGCAATTAAAATTGTTATTGGACTGATAATAGGACTTTCCGGAATGTATTTTTCATTTTAAAAAAAAACAAAAGAATCATGAAATACAGAATATTATTTTATCTGTTGTTAATAATACCGGTTGTTGTATTTAGCCAGGGTAAATCTAAAAAGTCAACATCAGAAATTGTAATACTACATGTGAATGATATGCATGGAAGAATTGATCAATTCCCAGTACTTTCTGCAATGGTACAAGACATAAAAACAAAGCATAAAAATGTAATTCTAGTTTCGGCAGGTGATTTATTTAGTGGAAATCCAATCGTTGATAAATACTCTGAGAAGGGTTATCCGATGATTGATTTTATGAATGATTTAAAATTTGATCTTTCAACTTTAGGAAATCACGAATTTGATTTTGGTACAGCAACTCTGGCTAAAAGAATTAGCGAAGCAAAGTTTCCGTTCATTGTCGCTAACATTAAGCCTAAGAATAAAGAATTTCCACAACTAGAACCTTATAAGAAATATAAATTTGGAAAAACAAAGCTTGCTATATTAGGATTAACTCAGGTAGAACCAAGTGGACATCCTGATACCAGACCTGAAAATTGCGCTGGTGTTGAATTTACTGATGGAATAAACAAAACTAAAGAATATAGTTTTCTTTCAAAAAAATCTAATGTGTTTGTTGTGCTATCACACATGGGTGTTGCTGAAGATTCAATTTTAGCTACAAAAATGCCTGAAATTAATGCAATTATTGGTGGGCACTCACATAAAGCTCTTCAACCACAAATGACTGTTAATGGTGTAACGATAGTACAAGCAGGATATTATCTGAAATATTTGGGAATGTTAACAATTAACATGGAAGGAAATAAAATTGTTTCAATTCATGATACATTATTGCCATTAAAAGGATATAAACATGCCGACACGTTGTTAATCAGAAAAGTTAATAATTATAATAACAACGAGGAGTTTAAAAAAATAGCAGGTTATTTAGGGTCCGATATTAAGGGAGACAACGAGCTTGGTGGGTTTATGGCAGATGCAGTTTTAAGATCTGTTAAAGCAGATTTTTCATTTCAAAATAGCGGAGGAATTAGAGTTTCGGAAATTCCTGCAGGACCTGTTACTATTAAACAGGTTTATGAGTTAGACCCATTTGCAAATGAAATTATGGTATGTAAAATGACTCCTTCTCAAATTCGTGAATTGATAGAATATGGTTATAAAAAAGAAAAAAAGGCGGATATAATTTCTTCAGGATTAAATTCAGTGATTTATTTAAATTCTGATAAATCGGTTAATAAAGTTGAATTATTTTTTCCTGATGGGAGTACTTTAGATGAGAACAGAGTTTATATGGTTGCAATAAACAGCTATGTTGTGAGTTCATATAAATTTGGAAAAACCGGTGAAGTAAAAGGGACTGGAATAACAACAACCGATGCATTAATTCATTTGTTGTCAATAATAAAATCAGCTAATTATTCAGGAGTTTCAAGTACAAAAATTGTAACAAATTAAATCTCATGAAAAGAATATTTTTGTTTTTAGTAGTTATAACTTTTCTTAGCTCTTGTACTATTAAAGAAGTCGAGATTGGTAAGATAGAAGGTGTTAGTATAAAGGACATTAACAAAGAGCATGTGAGTTTAGAATTAATGGTGCCTGTTAAAAACAATAACAATTTTGCTTTTACAATTTCTGATGTTAATTTAGAATTAACTTTAAGTAATGTATCATTAGGAAAAGTAAAGAAATCAAAAAAACTTAAAATCCCGGCTAATTCAAATGCAATTCAGACAATGGAATTTGATATTAAATTTAGTAAATTAGCAGAGAGTCCATTAACTCTTCTTACATCAATAATTAAAAACAAGGTTGATTTAAAGGCAAGCGGTTATATTAAAGTTAGGAAATGCTTAATATGGAAGAAATTTAATATTAATGAAAATCAGTCGGTTAAGTTATTTAGAAAAGGGTTATTTTAAAGGTTTTGGTTTAAGCATATTTTTTACTTATTTTTGAACACGTTCAAATTAATATTTTTCTGAACTTAAAATTTATTTTTTATGAAAAAAATTCTTGTTCCTATTGATTTCTCTGCTGATTCAGTAAATGCGTTAGAGCATGCAATTTCTTTTGCTAACATAATTGAAGCTGATGTTAGAATGATTCATGTTAAAAGAAGTAAGAATTTTGAGATGCCTTTCTATTTCAAAGATTTTGATATGGTAGTAGGTAAATCATTGGATGATTTTATGAATATTTTAATTGAAAAATATAAAGGAAAGATAAAAACTAAGTTAGATTATAAAATTCGTGAAGGAAATGTATTTAAAGAAATAACAAATCAGGCAAAATATGATGATGCTTATTTGATTATTATGGGAACTCATGGTGCCAGCGGATTTGAAGAGTTAATGATCGGTTCAAATGCATTCAGAGTTGTTTCAAATGCTCCATGTCCAATCATTACTATTAGAAATGGGTTTGAACATAAAGATCTTAAGAATGTTGTTATGCCTATTGATTTCTCAAAAGAAACCAGACAAAAGGTGCCATTTGTTACCGAGTTAGCAAGATTTTTTGGTGCTACAGTTCATGTTATTGGAGTGGCAGAAATAAGTTCTGTAGATATTACATCTAAAATAAATACTTATTGTACACAGGTTGAGGAATATTTAAAAGAAAAAGGTGTTAATTGCACAAAAGAAGTTTTAGTTGGCTCAAATATTACCGATATAACAATTGATTATGCAAAGAAAGTTAATGCTGAATTAATAACAATTATGACAGATCAATTAACAAATGCTGCATTCTGGTTAGGTCCATATGCCCAACAAATGGTAAATCATTCACCAATCCCGGTTTTAAGTATTCGTAGCCAAGGTTAAAATATGCGTTGTTCTATTTTTGTGATATTATTTTTGTTATGTTCATTGGTGTCTTATTCCCAACCTAAAATATTTGCTACAATTGCAGAATCAAAACAGGGTTGGGGTAAAGTTACTATTCAACAGGAATCTAGAATTGAAGCGATTATCGGAAAGCATATTGAAATAAACCAAAAAGCAAAAGGTTTTCCTGGTTATAGGGTACAGGTTTATTTCGGCTCAGGATCTGATGCTAAAAATACAGCACATAAAATAAGAACAAGTTTAAATACAGCTTTTCCAGATTATGATTCATATTTGGTATATGAAGCTCCATATTTTAAAGTACGTGTAGGCGATTTTCGAAATAGAAACGAGGCGTATAAAGCATTTAAAATAATTCAGTCAAGCTATCCGGGTGCTTTTATAGTTGATGATCTTATAGGGTTGCCAAGATTGGATTAATTATTTATCAGTTTCATTGTTATAGTTTTTTCTCCTAAAATAGCTTTTACAAAGAAAATACCTTTAGGGAAATCAATTAAAGTCAGATTCGCTGACACATTGTTATTTTTTGAGTAAAACACTTCTCTTCCTGAGATATCTGTAATAATTATATCAAAATTTGTTATTTCATTTGAATTTGACGAAACAATTACTTTTTCACCATTTGATGGGTTTGGGAAAAGTGATATAGAAAAATCGGAATTTGAATTCATACTAACAGAAGATATTGAGGAATAACTTTCCTTACCATCAAAATCTACTTGTTTTATACGATAGTATGATGTTCCATGGTAAGGAGTATAGTCTGCATAATTGTAATTATTCACATTGTTACTATTACCGGCCCCAGTAGTTTTTCCAATACTTGTAAAATCAATTCCATTTTTTGATTTTTGAATTGTAAAATAATCGTTGTTAATTTCTGTAGCAGTAGACCAACTTACATTAACAGTTTCTTTTTCTGTTGTTGTATTAATGTTTGAAAAAGTAACAGGCAAATATGTACTTGAGCCAATTACTCCATTAATAGGACAGGCTCCTAGATTATTTGCAGTTAGGTTATCAAAATTCCAAAAACCAATTAAATCTGTTGCATCGTAATTAATTCCTGTTACTGATGTTGGGTTATTCATTAAATCTGTAATTTGAGTTTGGGTAAGAGCTTTTTTCCAGATAGAAACTTCATCAAGCTTACCGTTAAAATGTCTGTAATTGTTGCTGGGATTTGACCATCTTCCCATATTTAGTCTTGAAGCAGTAGGAAATGCTCTTATATTTCCTGTTTTATTCATGGTTGCTTCCTGAACACCGTTTACATATAATTTCACATTATTATTTGCAAGTGAGCCGTCATATACAAGAGTTAAAAAGTACCATGTTCCATTAGTAGGATTTGTAGTTGAATATAAATATTCACGAGAGTTTGTATGAATCGCAAACTCAAATTTAGAATTATCTGAATTATGTTGAACCCAAAAAACTCCATTGTCACCACTATTTGTTGAATCGGCTAGTGTAAAAAGATTTGCCCAGTTTCCAACACCGGGATCTGTCTTGTTTGTCCATCTTACCCATAGTGAAATTGTCATTTTATTACTTATACTTAAGTCAGTTAAGCAAGTTAAATTTAATCCTCTTCCGTAATCAATATAACTGTTTACAGATGGAGTAAAGTTTGCAAAAGGTGCGTGTTGTGCAATAATTAGTTTTGAAAAAAGTGTGAAAAATAATATTAGTAAAATATTTTTCATAATTATTAACTGTTTTTGTTGGGTGTGTTTACTTTGTTAAACTATTAAAAACACGTAAAGTTGGCATCTGCTGAGGCCCATAAATACTGTGTTTTATGAATTTCTCAAATGTTTGATTAAAAGTCAGAAATCAGTTGATGAAATTCTTAAGTTATGATGAACTTTAATCTTTTTTAGACTAAAAACACAAAAAGAGTGTTAATGTTAATAAAATAAGCTAGATGTGTAATAACCAAGATTAGTTAATCCTCTGTTGGGAAACATTTATAATCCTATTTTAATGCCAAACCTAAAAATTCTTGGAATATCATAGTTGTAAGAATTGTTAATATAATTCGAATAATAATTACGAAAAGCAGCAGGATTATTTTGCGAGTTTATTGAAATCTGATTATACGGATTCGCTAAGTAACCATCGTCTTCTGGTGTCCCAGAAGAGTTATAGTAATATATAAAGTTCTTTTTATTTAAGATATTTTCAATTATTGCATATATTGTTACAATATATTTACTATAATTTGAAAAGAAAGACTTTTGAATATGAACACTAAAATTCTGATTGTTTTTTCCGGCTCTTAGTACATTATCTTTATAATAAAAATATGGTAAATGATTAACATCAGTAACCATTTGTCTATAGTCGAATAATATAGAAAATGATAGATGCTTAGAAAATTTCTTGTAAAAATTAGTATTGCCATGATGTGAATTATCTACAGAATAAATAATCCAACTCTTTGCTATTGTCTTTGGAAAAAACAAATTGTAATATTTTGTATTTTCTCTATGCTCCTGAATACATACACTTCCACCAAAATTAAAACCGGTATTAAAAATTTGATACGTTGTTATATCTAAAGTGACTCCTCTTGTTTTCAAAGTATTTGGATTATTGTAGTAAGAAAAAAACGAAAAAGGAACACCTCTTTCATATCTGCAAATATCAAAAATATTTTGTGTCCAATTCTGCTGGTAATTTAATCCGATCTTTGTTCTTTTTCCAATAATATTTGATATACCTGCTTCAAAATATTTAGAGTACATGGGTTTTAGGGCTGAGTTTGTAAAAAGATCGTTTTGGTGGCTATAAATTGCCAGATAATTAATAGGATTAAAGATAGATTCAAAACCCGGATTTCTTGAATTAGAATAATATTTAATATTAAACATATAATTTTTAAAATAGTAATTTACCTGAAAAAATGGCAATATTTTATATGCAGTTTTATATTTTGAGAAATTATCTGAATAAAAACTGGGACTATTAAAATCAAAATTTGCAAAATATGGTTGTGCCAAATTGCTTGCTACTTCTATTGTTTGACCATTGTTATTATACCAGTTATTTCCATCTCTATATGCCAGAATCTGTGTTGGTGAAATAAAATTGTCAACATAAACTGCATAATTATTTCCTATATTATTAGGATGTGTAACATTATTACCATTAATTGAAGTTACTTCACTGGCTTTTCTTATTTTATAAAACGAATATGGATCTTCAACTACAGGTTGGTTTGAATTATAAGCATTTAACTTTATTCCTAACTCTATATCGTAATTCTTTTTTTTATATTTCGAATTAAAAAAAACATTATAATTAATTGGTTCAAATGCACTTGTTGGTCTTGTGTGTAACCCATAGTCATTTGTTTTTGAAAAAAAATCGGAATAATTATTTTTTGAGATTTTACCTGTAAAATCATACCCGTATGTTTGAACAATGTTATTAGCGAGAACATCATCTGCTGAGAACATTTCTATTGAAAAATCAGATGGCAAATAATCATCTATATATAGATATTCCGTGTTATTATATGGTTTACCTAGATTTAATCTTAAATTATAATCAAAAAATGTTTGTAGAGTTGGGTTATATAATCTGTCATATGATATTGTGTCCTGAAAAACCCAATTCTCATCATAAAGAAGATGTGGAATTGATGTGTTAAGTTCTTGTATATGATAATTTGTCGATGCTCTTGCTAAAGTCCAAAGTCTATTAGGTAGTATATTATAATTTCTTGATATCATTTTACTAAAATCACCTCCTATTTCAATCATTATATTTTTAAAATCAAAATTGAAATTTCCTGCTAAATACCAATTATTTTCTGCTTTTTCAGAGTATGTGTTATTTGGCAAACCTGGCAGATTCCATAAATTGTAAACTCTTGAAGGCTCGTCTCCATTGAGCAAACCTCCAAAAGCTTGAAAAGAATTATTGTTATATATTTGAACACTTTGGTAAATATTAAAAAATGAATTATTCCATGATGTGTAAAATGGAATGCTGAAATTATTAGAATTAAACGTTATTAATGTGTCGCGAAACCCATCTTGTTGGAAAACACCTGTTGAGAATCCTGGCAGTGTGTCTGTCCAACTATAAGATTCTGTAGTATAAGTTTTAAATTTCCCGGCATAACCATATCTAAAAAAATCCTTTTTAAATTCCTTATTTTCAATAACTTTTTTATGCAATGAATAACTTGCATTTATATTGTACTTTATGTTAATGTTTTCATATTTATATAAGTTTTGTTCAAATTTAATATAGCTGGTTGTATAATATTCTTTATAGTCAGGATTATTAGAACTATTCATTAACAAATTCTCGTATACAGGTGAATTCCCATTTTTATAAACACTATAATTGCCAATTGTTACAAAAGTACTTTTTGATAAAGGGAGCAATACTTTAGCATAAACTATTTTTGATTTTATATTATCATTTTTTATAAAACGACTTTTATAAAAATTATCACTTGAAAGATAGTCTGCAGAATATGATGAAAATGGAAAGTTTACGGAATTATTTAAAGGGTTAGTATATATCTCTGTTTGTTTATCTGTATTCAAATAGTTCTTGTTAACATTGGTTGGATTAGGCTCCTCGTCATTTTTAAAGCTTAATGCTAAAAGATATTTTGGTTTAAATTTTTCGAATAATTTTATTGTTCCGTCAATTTCTAATGACCCCTCAATAATATTAGGGTATTTGTCGTTTTTAACATTAGAATAAAAATTTGGAATGTCTTTTCTGAGATTAAAAGTATAATTTATTGAGTCAGATGGTTGCAATGTGTTTAATCTAAAGTTTCCATTAATTGAATTTCCTGAATTTGCCTGACTACAGTTTTTCGTAAAGGTTATATTATTAATTATTATTATCGGGAAATCAGTATGCATGATTATTGGAATATCATCAAGATATATTGAATTATCAAGACTCTCCATGTTATTTAACAACATACTGTTTTTATAAAATAAAAAAGTGTTTGGAAATAATTTTATAGCAGTATTTATATTATAAACTGGTAATTTGTTAAAAAGTGAATCATTATATTTAGAATGAAAATTTAATTTCTCTGAGTTTTGAGAAAATGAAATATTTGTGACAACAATAAATAAAAAAAGTATTTTATATTTCATGTAAATTAAGGTTAAATTATGTATAGTGTTATAATATATTTATAAATTATAAAAGATGAAGATAATAATTCCTTAAAATAAATACAATATATTTTCTGAAATATATTCTTAGAAATTATTATTTAGAAAGTATGTTTTTTTATTACATAATACTTTGTAAGTAAAAGAAGTCTAGGTGTATACAAAATCATAATACGCAAAGTTGAAAAAAAATTATAAAATCCATTTTTAAATAGACTAACTCTCATAAATAATAAAATGGAAATTATACCTTTGTTGAGCAGAAATTATTCCTGATAATAAATGAGTGACGAATTAAAACACGAATGTGGTTTTGCATTATTAAGATTGCGCAAACCACTTGAATACTATAAGCTTAAATACGGAACGTGGATGTATGGCATAAATAAGCTGTACCTTTTAATGGAAAAACAACACAACCGTGGGCAAGATGGTGCTGGTGCTGCGTGTATAAAATTAGATCTTCCACCAGGGAAAAAGTATATTCACAGATATCGCTCAAATGCTTCGCAATCAATACAGGAAGTTTTCGGACAAATCCATAAGGAATTTGAAAATGTTGAACTTCGTCGCCCCGATCATTTAGCCGATCCACAGTGGGCAAAGCAAAATTTACCATTTGCCGGTGAACTTTTTTTAGGACATCTCAGATATGGCACTTTTGGAAAGAATAATATAGAAAATGTTCATCCTGTAATGCGTGAAAATAACTGGAAGTCCAGAAATCTTGTTGCTGCCGGAAATTTTAACCTTACTAACGTTAATGAACTTTTTAATCACCTTATTGAATTAGGGCAACATCCAAAAGATTATTCAGATACAGTTTCTATGCTCGAAAAAATCGGACATTTTCTGGATAAGGAAGTAGAACGGGTTTTTGCAAAGAAAAAAGAATTAGGACTTTCAAATAGTGAGATTTCTGAACATATTGAAAGACATATTGATATAAAAAGAATTCTTAATGATGCAACATGGAGATGGGATGGAGGTTTTGCTGTTGCAGGTATGATTGGACATGGAGATTCTTTTGTAATGCGCGATCCATGGGGAATTCGCCCGGCTTTCTATTATTACAATGACGAAATAGCAGTTGTAACAAGTGAGCGTCCTGTTATTCAAACTGTATTTAATGTGCCAATTGCAGAAATCAGAGAAGTAAAGCCAGGGCATGCTTTAATTATACGAAAGGATAATGTTATAACAGAGGAACTAATAGTTGAACCTTATCGCAAAGCAAGTTGTTCTTTTGAAAGAATATATTTCTCCAGAGGAACTGACAGGGATATTTACAGAGAAAGAAAACAATTGGGTAAGTTGTTAGCTCCATTTGTTTTAAAAGCGATTGAAAATGATGTAGAAAATACTGTATTTTCATATATACCAAATACAGCAGCTGTTGCTTTTTATGGCTTAACTGAGGCAATGACTGAATTCTGTAATACCAGAAAGAAAGAGAAAATTCTTGCACTTGGTAATAACATTACACCTGAAGAATTGGATAAGTTTATTCATTTTTCTCCAAGAATCGAGACTGTTGCCGTAAAAGATGCAAAACTCAGAACATTTATTACTCAGGACGCAGCACGAAAAGACCTTGTTGAGCATATTTATGATGTTACGTACGGTATTGTTCGTGATCACGAAGATACCTTAGTTATTGTTGATGATTCAATTGTTCGTGGAACAACACTTAAGGAAAGTATTTTAAGAATGCTCGACAGGTTGAATCCAAAAAGAATAATGATTGTTTCATCTGCTCCTCAGATTCGTTACCCGGATTGTTATGGAATAGATATGGCAAAGCTTGGCGATTTTATCGCTTTTCAGGCTGCTATTGCTTTACTTAAAGAAAGCGGTCGACAAAGCATAATTAACGATGTTTATAATAAATCAAAAGCTCAGCAGGAATTTGCCAAGGAGGATATTGTGAATTATGTTAAACTTATTTACAAACCATTTACTCCTGAAGAAATTTCTGAAAAAATCACACAACTCCTAAAACCTGCAGATATAAAAGCAGAAATAAAAATTATTTATAATTCAATTGAAAATCTTCATCAGGCAATTCCTGAAAACCGTGGTGACTGGTACTTTACAGGAAACTATCCAACTCCCGGTGGAAATATGGTTGTAAATAATTCTTTTATAAATTATATTGAAGGAAGAAATCAGAGAGCTTATTAGAATTAGAAAACAGTTTTTCTGGCGTGACAGTAAGGAATTCCTCCTTTTTTCTCATAATAATCCTGATGGTATTTTTCTGCAGGCCAAAAAACTTTTGAGGCTGTTACTTCAGTAGCAACTTTGTATCCTTTGTTAGTAAGAACATTTACTAAAGAATCTGCAATTTGTTTGTGATTTTCACTTAAATAAAAAATTGCCGAACGATACTGATCTCCAACATCTGGACCCTGCCTGTTTATTTGTGTAAAATCATGAATCTCAAAAAATAATTTTGCAAGTTTTTCAAAAGAAGTTACTGTCGGATCATAAAAGATTTCAATTGCTTCTGCATGACCGGTTGTGTGTGAGCAAACTTCTTCGTAAGTAGGATTTTCTGTCTTCCCATTTATATAGCCAACAGTAGTAGAAAGAACGCCAGGGTTATTATTCATATAATATTCGACACCCCAGAAACAACCACCGGCAAAAATTGCCCGTTCGGGAATTAAGTCAATTTCTTTTGGGAGAAATCTAAGTGAGATTGAGTTAACGCAATGCCGAACATTTTTATCAGTTAATTCTTCGCCTTCGAATACATGTCCAAGATGAGCGTTACAATTTGAACAAAGAATTTCTGTACGTTTCCCATCTGCATCTGTTTTTCTAGTTACAGCACTTTTTATTTCGTCGTCAAATGAAGGCCAACCACATTCTGATTCAAATTTATCTGATGAGCGATACAAAGGTGCATTGCATTGACGGCATAAATAAGTTCCTTTATCTTTCTTCTTTGTGTATTCTCCGGTGAATGGATATTCTGTACCTTTTTGAATTATTACTTTTTCTTCTTCTTTTGAAAGAGGATTATATGTTTTCATTTGAACGTTGTTGTTAAAATTTGTTTTCGCAATTGAATTTTTGTTTTTTGGAACATCAGTTTTATTGCTTTCCTGAGCGCATGAATGCAGAGAAATTAATAAAAGAAATATAAAAATATTACGAAACATAAATAGAATAATTTTTCTTATGTAAAATTATTCTAAATAAGTAAAAGAAAAAATAATTTTCTGATAAAAAATGTTAATGGTAAAATGTAATTTTAAGAACATGATTTTGTTCTTAAATAGTTGAGCGAAATTCTCAATAGTATTTTGCACTAGATTCTTCATCTGCTTATGCGTTTGAAGAATCTAGAGAATAGACTTTACTTACTTATTCCTTGCTGCTGTACTTGCGGCATCAATTTCGAAAGAAGCCTTTTGATTTGACAAAGGTTTTGCTGTAGATTCACTAAAAGTTTCTTTCCAAACAATATTCATTGTTGTAAATTGCATATCAGCTGTTTTAGCTGGAATTTGAAAATCTGCAATAAATTTTGATTCTTCCCCTGGTAACATCATTTCTGATTTTGATTTCAGGTTAGTTGATGCAAATTCCTTTCCGTCAGGTAATTTTATAACGCATTTGGCAGGATTTATAAATCCTATTTTTTGACCGTTATATTTACAGCTAAATCTTGCCCATGTACTTTGTGTTTCCTGTTCTGTTCTTAACAATGTACATACAAATTGTCCAGAAGTGAAGTCTTTTGAACTTGGTGGAAGCTGAAAATCAGGTGCAGTAAAAATATTTTCACCAACAGCAATTCTGTACAATCCTTTAATTTCAACATTAAATTTATCTAAATGTAAACCTTCTGTTCCTTTAAATTCTATTACTTTGGATTTTGATGAGAATGGATCGATAAAAGCTGGTTTTTCCTGTGCTTTTATTGTAGTAGCATCTGCTACATAAAGGCATTCTTCACCTTTAAAAAGTAAATAGTCAGATGTTTTATTTGTTATTTTTAGTTTAAATTTTGCATATTTTACATTTGAAACAACATCTTCAATTGTAATAATATACTCATCTGTTTCAATTTTTGGTGAATCGTTGTAAACATTAATATGTTTAGGGTCAGTATTACTAATCTGGCTATATCCTGAAAAAGCAAATACTGCAAAAACTAAAATTAGAGTAAGTCTTGTAATTGTTTTCATAATTATTATTTTTTTACAAAGTTATTAAATTCTTATTATTGGATTTTATTTTTAAATGCAATTTTATTCATTTTGCAAATTAGCATTGTTAGTTCTCTTGAATTTTTAATTACAACAGGAAGTCCTCCGCCAGGTGTATTCCAATGACTAGAATAGAAGAAATTATTTAATCCTTTAACTTTAAATCCAACAGGTGAAGCTGCAAGAAAATATTTTCCGGGTAACCAACCCTGTGTACTTCCTTTCCAGTTATTGGTATATCTTAGTATTGTTGCAGGACTGGCTATATCAACCATATCAATATCATTTCTTATTTTTCCTATTTGATTTTCTAAAGCATCCAAAATATCATTGCTGAATTTTTCTTTAGCAATATTGTAATTGCTTATGTTTTCATTTCTTAAATTTATCCAGAAGTCGCCATTTTTTGTATAAAGACTTACCGAAAGAAGTGATTTCCCTTTGGGAGCAATTGTTTCATCGAAATTAGAAATTCTTAGTTCTAATCTCGAATATTCTGTACCATCTGGAGAAATAATAGGTTTATTAATCGGAAACCTAGAGAAATGTGGAAGGTTTGAAAAATCTTTTTTTACTCCGTATGAGAAAAGTATTGCAGAGAAAAATACTTCAAGTTTTTTTTGCTCACTTAAAAGTCTTGCATTTTCATCAACATATTTTCCGTTAAGAGCTTTAAAAATTGTGTAATGCCAATCAGCTGTTGAAAGGGTATAATCTGATTTACTTATTTTGTTTTCGTTATAATTTATTCCTACTGCAATATTATCTTCTATTATAACATTATTTACATTACAATTATAATTTATTTTACCTCCAAGTAATTTGTATTTTTCAACTAATTTATTAGTAAAACTATTTGAGCCACCAATAGGGTATCCGGCACTTTTTTTGTCGAAATATGCATGCGGTAATGTAAAAACAAGCATCTTTACTTCTTCTTCATCATAAATTAAGCTAAATGCTTCCTGAAGAAAAGCACTCTTAAATTTTCTTGCAAATGTAAAATTTGTTTCCTTACTCCATTTATATAACAAAGGAAAAACTTCAAAATATTTAATCATTCCCATTCCTTTAATTACCGACTGAATAAATGGAAGTTTCTCACTGATGGGAGGTAAGTCGTATTTTTGTAATAATCTTATTCTTTTTATAAATTTCTTAATAAGAGCAGTGTCTTCAGGAGATAAGTCAATAAGATAATTTTCTAATTTGTTAAGATTTGTATAAAAGTGAAAGATGTTATCGTTGTATTTGTCCCTATTGTTATTTAATTGAATATCGATTCTTAATTCGTGATTATGAAATTCAATAGATTCCATTTCTAAAAGTTCCGACCACATTTTATAAAAAGAACTTCCTTTATCGGAACCCATAATCCAATGAGCACTATAATTGATTATATAGTTATTTCTTTTCCAACTGGTACAAAGTCCACCTGCAGTTGAATGTTTTTCGAAAATCTCGGTCTTAAATCCGTTCATTTGTAAATAACATCCTGCAGTAATACCTGAAATTCCTGCGCCAATTATATTTATAGTTTTATTCAAAATGAATGATTATGCTGAAAATAAATATGAGTAAAGAAATAACAAATTATAAACCATAATTATTTTACATTATTAATTCACCTATACCTTGTCTTACAATTGTAATTTCTCCGCCTGTACAATCAACAATAGTTGATGCCACATTTTTACCATAACCGCCATCTATAACAACGTCCACTTTGTCTTTATATCTTTCGTATATTAATTCAGGATCAGTTGTATATTCAATAATTTCATCGTCATCAATAACAGAAGTTGTAAAAATAGGGTGACCAAGTTCCTTAACAATCTCAAGAGCTATTGGATTATCGGGAATTCTTATTCCAACAGTTTTTTTCTTGTTAAGTTTAAACATTTTTGGAACATTGCTATTTGCTTCAAGAATAAATGTAAAAGGACCTGGAAGGTTTCTTTTCATTACTTTAAAAACATTATTTTCAAGCTGTTTGGTGTAATCGCTAATGTTACTTAAATCGTGACAAATAAGACTAAAATGTGCTTTGTCAACGTCTAAGTGTTTTATTTGAGCAATTCTTTCTGCTGCTTTTGTTGAATAAATATCGCAGCCAATTCCATAAATTGTATCAGTTGGATAAATTATAACTCCGTCTTTTTTTAAAACCTTAACAATTTTCTGAATCTCTTTTGCATTTGGGTTTTCAGGAAAAATTTTTGTTATCATATTCTGATTTATTAAAAATCAAATTTACTTCTTATTAAGAAGTATTCAAAAAGAAAAATAAAAATTGTATATCCGTTATGATTTTATGGGCAATAATTTTGAAAATAACTGTTATTGGTTATAGTTTTATCTGAACCTTGTAGAGGTTCCAAAATTGTAATATTAATTAAATTAATAAAACATCTTTGTATAAGATGCACAGGCTAAAAGAAATTGAATAAAAACTCTTCTTTAAATTCTATTTGCGAGCTTTTTAAAAAATCTAAATATTCTTCTTTAAACGTTATTTTATTGTGGTGTATTTGTTGATTCTCAATATACTTGTAAATATTGTCTAATTGTGATCGGCTATATGAAAATCCGGCATAGCCATCTTGCCATAAAAATTTTCCCGGAAAGATTTTTTCTTCATTTATAAAATGGCTACTAGATCTTTTAATATCAGCAACTAAATCAGATAAAGATTGTTTAGGGTTTAAACCAAATAAAATATGAATGTGATCTGTCATTCCATTAATAATAATTGGTTTGTGTCCCTTATTATTAATGATTGAGCTGATATACGGAATTATTCTTTCTCTGTGTTTTGGTTGTAATAATGCTTCTCTAAATTTTGGAGAAAAAATTAAGTGAATGTAAATTTGGGTATAGGTGCCTGGTTTCATGGAATATTGTTATATGTTTTATGAAGATAAAGAAATGTTGAAAATATGTAATATTGTGAAAGGTCTACGACCTTTTGTAAAATAATTTAATTTCTTTTTTTTACAATTCTTAATGGTCTACAACCATTTTATTTATTATTGTTAAATGTTTAATAATTTACATTCTATTCTTTTATCTGCAGCATAACAATAGCTTAATTATTCTAAAAATGACTTGTTAAAATAATTAATACTCTCCGTTCTCTATTCTTATAACAATTTCTTCAATTAATTTATCGTCACCTTTTGCATCATATTCGTCTTTTAGGTTTTCGCCAAATATTCTTGCAATAGATTGATAAAGAAAAGCATTAAATGAACCTTTAAGTTCTTTAATTAGCTCGTATGAGGTGGCGCCGGTTTCTCTGTCAATAAGTTTTATGAGTAATCTTCCCTGAGTCATTGTGAGGTTGGTGATTTCATCCTGAAAATCTTCTTTTAATGCTTTTTCGGCTAGTTTAATATATTCTTTTTTAGCATTCTCGTTAGGAAGTTTATCTAATTCACTTTGAATTATCAATAGTTTAGTTCTTACTATTTTAGCGTAAGGAAGTACTTTTTTTATGTTTTTTACAAGTTTTGCAAATTTTAATAATTCTTTTTTTGAATGGAACTGATGAGGAGGAAGAATCACTATTTCGCGCAAATTAATATGCGGTAACGTGTCTCCGTCAATAATTTTTGCAAATACTACAAAACCCTTTGATGTTTGAGGTGTTATGTCTTGGGAGTAGGTATAACAACTTGCAGTAAGTAAAAAAAATATGGTTAGATATCGAAACATGTTTTAGTAAATTGCAATTCGTATGCCAACCATTAACTTTTATTTTTTTACAAAAGTATAAAAAAAACTCCTGTTGTTTATAACAGGAGTTTTAAAACTAGTGTTAATTATTTTAAACTAGACTTTTAAGTGTTTCTGCAGCCTCTTGTAATGTTATTGCAGAATATACTTTAAGTCCTGATTCATCTATCATTTTTTTAGCTTCAACAGCATTGGTTCCTTGAAGTCTAACAATTACAGGTACTGGAATTTCTCCGATTGATTTATATGCTTCAATTACACCACTTGCAACTCTGTCACATCTAACAATACCGCCAAAAATATTAATAAGAATTGCTTTTACTGCCGGATCTTTTAAAATAATTCTGAATCCTGCTTCTACAGTCTGAGCATTTGCTCCACCTCCTACGTCAAGGAAGTTAGCAGGATCGCCACCTGAAAGCTTAATAATATCCATTGTTGCCATTGCTAAACCTGCACCGTTAACCATACAGCCAACGTTTCCATCTAGTTTAACAAAGTTTAAATTATAATGACCAGCTTCTGTTTCATCAGGGTTTTCTTCACTTAAGTCGCGCATTTCCTCAAAATCAGGGTGACGGAATAATGCATTATCATCTATTGTTACTTTTGCATCAGCAGCAAAAATTAAATCGTCGGATGTTTTAATTACTGGATTAATTTCGAAAAGTGATGCATCGGCTTTTTCGAAAGCATTGTATAAAGCAGGAACAAATTTTAACATTTCTTTAAATGCCTTACCTGATAGACCTAGGTTAAAAGCAATTCTACGAGCCTGAAAATCGGCAACGCCTGTTAATGAATCAATTTCTTCTTTAAAAATAAGATGTGGTGTTTTTTCAGCAACCTCTTCTATATTCATTCCACCTTCGGTAGAATACATAATAATATTTCGACTTGTTGATCTGTTTAGTAACACGCTCATATAAAATTCTTTAACGGGGCTTTCGCCTGGATAATAAATACCTTGTTCGACAAGAATTTTATGTACAAATTTACCAGCAGCACCAGTTTGAGGAGTTACTAAAGTCATTCCTAAAATTGCTTTTGCATGATCCTGAACCTGATCAATATTTTTTGCAATTTTTACTCCACCGCCTTTTCCTCTTCCACCAGCGTGTATTTGTGCTTTAACTGCCCAGGTATCTGTTCCTGTTTTTTCTTTGATTGCTTTCGCCAAATCCAAAGCGGCTTCAACATTATGTGCTACACCACCTTCGGGTACAGATACTCCGTATCTTTTTAAAATGCTTTTTCCTTGATATTCGTGTAAATTCATGATAAATTTATTTGATAGCAAAATTAGATTTTTTTCAATAAAATCATATATTACTTTTGCAAATATTAATAAAAAATGAAAAAACTTTCATTAGACGAGCTTGGACGAATATCTGTTGAAGAATATAAAAATTCTTTAAAGACATCTATTGTAGTGGTACTTGATAATATAAGAAGTCAGCATAATGTAGGTTCTATATTTCGCACTGCTGATGCGTTTAGGATAGAAAAAATTTATTTATGCGGAATAACCGCACAGCCTCCAAGCCGAGAAATTCAAAAAACTGCATTGGGTGCAACAGAATCTGTTAATTGGCAGTATTTCGAAAATACAATACATGCAATTGAAAAACTAAAAGAAGAAGGATTTTTAATTATTTCGATTGAACAGGTTAGTAAAAGTTTGTCATTGGTAGATTTTAAACCAGAGAAAAATAAAAAGTATGCTTTGATTTTTGGAAACGAAGTTGATGGTGTTCAGCAGGAAGTAATAGATAAATCAGATAATTGTGTCGAAATTCCGCAGTTTGGAACAAAGCATTCATTTAATGTGTCGGTAACTGCAGGAATAGTTATATGGGATTTGTTTAATAAAATAAAAAACAGTTAAACCTAACTGGTTATTAATATCTGTTAGTTTTTATTAATTTGGTTCGAACCCAGTCCCCGCTAGAAGATTTAATTCATTAAGTAAATTAAAGAGCATTATATTAGCTGATTAAATAAAAATAAAAATTTTGTTTGATTTTGTAAATTATTAAAACTACTTTTGCACCCACATTGCGGGGTAGAGCAGTGGTAGCTCGTCGGGCTCATAACCCGGAGGTCATTGGTTCGAACCCAGTCCCCGCTACCAGAAAGAGATAAGTTGAAAAGCTTGTCTCTTTTTTTATTGAATAAAAGTAATGCATATAATAATTGTCACTTACAATACTTTTTAATTAGTGCTTTATCTTCATAACCTAATACTGCTGCTTTTTTTAAATCAGAACAACCGTTTTTTCCTAAAGCAATTTTTGAAGCTCCTCTGCAATAATAGTCCATTGCCGATGAGGGGTTAATTTCTATTGATTTATCAAAATCCAGAATTGCTCCAGTAAAATCTTTTGTATTAGATTTTAAAACTCCTCTGTAGTAATATGCCATAGAATGTTTTGGGTTTAACTCAATTACTTTTGATAAATCCTCAATGGCAGATTTGTTATCTTTTAAACTAAGTTTAGCAAGTCCTCTTTTGTAGTAGGCTAATGTGTCTTTAGGGTTTAATTTTATTGCTTTATTATACTCAATTATTGCACCTTTATAATCCTGCAATGCTTCTTTTGCTTTGGCATTTTTTAAATACTCTTTTGATGTTTGACTGTAACAATTTATAAATGTCATGATTATAATTATAACAAAATAAAAATATTTCATAAATAGTAAATGTATAAATAAGTTGTTATTTGCAATATTTTTGTATGTATTCATCAACGTCTGTATAGCCTAATTCACTGGCTTTTGCCCAATCGGCGCATGCTCCATCTCTGTCTTCCATATAATATTTTGCATTTCCCCTGTTTGCAAATGCAATAGCATAATCAGGTTTTATTTCAAGTGATTTGTTATAATCATCAATAGCACTTTCATAATCTTCAAGATAATCAAATGCTAATCCTCTATTATTATATGCTTGGTAAGAATTTGGTTTTAGTTTTATTGCAATATTATAATCATCTATTGCACCCATATAATCTTCAAGCTCATTTTTTGCAAACCCACGATTGTTGTATGTTTCAGCATTGTTTGGATCTAGTTCAATTGATTTGTTATAATCTTTAATAGCTCCTTCGATATCACCAAAATCGTCTTTTACACTACCTCGATTATAATATGCAAGTGCATAACCAGGGTCAATCTCAATTGCCTTTGTGTAGTCATTTATGGCCCCAAGAGTGTCATTCATATTATTTTTTGCTAACCCACGATTGTTATATGCTACGGCAAATTTTGGATTTAACTCAAGAGCTTTGTTATAATCATCTATTGCACCCTCGTAATCTTTAAGTGAATTTTTAGCAAAGCCACGATTATTATATGCTTCAAAAAGTTTGGGGTCTAATTCAATTGCTTTTGAATAATCATCAATGGCTCCTTTATAGTCGCCAATATCATCTTTAGCCAGACCTCTTTCGTAATATGCATCAACGTTTTCAGGATTGTCTTTAATAGCTATATTGTATTCATTAATTGCACCCTGAAAATCGCCTTTATTATATTTTTCTTTACCAAGTGCTACATTTTTGTCACCATTAGATTTGCAAGAGAATAATAGTGCAATTGCCATTAAAATTAGAAAAGTATTTTTCATATTTTATTTATTTGTGTAATGCAATATAAAAAATATTTATGATTCTTTAATTAATTTGAAAGTATGAGAAATAACTTATTAAGCTAATTTTTTATCTTTGATTAAAATATTCTAAAATGAGTACAGAAACATCAACTCCTGATTTAGATAAAATAAGAGAAACTCTTAAAAAGCTTGCTGTTCTTGCCGAAAGAGGCGAAGAAAATGAAAGGCAAACTGCTTTAGGTTTACTTCAAAAACTATTGCATAAATATAATTTAACAATACCTGATTTAGTAAATACCGATTTAAAAGAAAGAGAGTTTAGTTATTCTTCACGTGATAATTTAACAATACTTTCTCAATGTATATGGTCAATAAATCCAGATGCTCAGGTAAATTTTGATTCGGGAAAAAATAAGGTTTATGTTAAATTAAAAAGCTCAGATTATATTGAGGTGGTTGAAAAATTTCTTTATTACTATCCTTTATATGAAAAGGAGAAAATGAAATTAATGCTGGCTTTTATTTGTAAGCATGGTTTAACAACTACTACAAACAGTTGTTCAGGTAATGATAACAATATGACAGAAGAAGAAGTAAAACAGGTAATGTTAATAATGTCGGGCATGACTAAAGGTAGTTTTGCAACAACGAGAAAAATGGTGGATAAAAATTCTAAATAATAAAAAAGGTTGTCCTTTTGAGACAACCTTTTAATTAATTTAATTAATTAATTATTTGCTGATAATTAATTTTAATGAATAACTATTTGTTTTACTTTCTAAATTAACATTGTAAATACCGTTTGGTAAATCCATTGTATTCAGATTAAATAATTTGTCGTTAGTTGTTACTGTTGTAACAGTCTGACCAATAATATTACTTACGCTAATATTATATTGTTCTCCATCAAGATTAAAGTTAACATTTTCTTTTGCAGGATTTGGCCACATTGAAGGTTTAAATGTAGAAGTTTCTTCTATACCTGTAGCTGTTGTAAATGCAAGATCGTCAACCCAGGCTATTGTACCAACTACAGCAGTTGTTTTAGATGATTTAACAATAATATTAAATGTGTCGGGAGTAATTGTTGTTGGATTATAAGTTAGAGGAATTGTAAACTGTGTATATGCAGAAACTGTTTGACCTGCAACGCTTGTAAATGTAGCATTAGCAAGAGTAAGCCTTGTAGTGCCGGACCATTTTGTCATTATAACATTAATAGTCATTTGATCTGCTCCATTTCCTGCTGTATATTTATAAAATCCGTGCAAATCTGTTGGTTTGCTGGAAATAGGGAAACCACCACTTACTGTTTGGGTTGCAGCATTAATTGTTCCTAAAGTTAAAATGCCTGAAAGATTTCCTGCAGATCCGTTTGCTTTAGAAGAGATTTCAGCTGCATAAGTTCCACTATGTGAACTTGTTGATTGGCGTAAAAAGAACACCATGGAAGTGTTATTACTTTTCCATCCATTAGCTGCATTCACATTTGTCCAATTTTCAAATCCACTATTGGGAATTGTTTGCGCCATTGAATTATATGAAAACATACAAATCAGGAAAGAAAAACTTAAAATGGTAAAAATTTTCTTCATATTTTATAGTTTATTAGTATTCACATTGCAAATATAATAAAGAAACTAAAATAGCAAACAGAAAATCTAATTATTTTAGTTAATTATTTTTGCATTAATTAAAACAGTGGTTATGAAATTAAAAACTAGACTTATAGCATGCTGTTTTATCCCGGAGGGCCAGCCCTCTAAAAGCCGTTATTTTAGTTAATTTTAAAATAAAATCTTACTTTTATCATAAATTGAATTGAGTAAAAAATGTCGGAAGATTCCCATTTTACACATGAAGGCATAAAAAAGCTTCAACTTTTTTTTATTATTGGCAGATCGAGATCGGGAACAACTCTTTTAAGATCAATGCTTGATTCTCATTCAGAAATATCAGTTCCAAAAGAATGCACATTCATTTTACAGCTTGCAAAAAAATATAACAGAATAAATTTCTGGGATATAAAAACAGTAAATAGTTTTTTGAATGACTTAAAACTTTGCTGGCAATTTACAGGATTGGGAATCGATGAAACTAAGCTTAGGGCCGATATTGCAGTATATGCCCCGGAAATTGACTATATTACTATTTGTAAAATAGTACTGTTTAATTCTAAAAAATCAAAAAGTAATATTAATTTTTTAGGTGATAAAAACCCTTCATATTCTATTTATTTTGATGAGTTATATAAGTTGTTTAAGAATGAATGTAAATACATATTCATTCAGCGTGATTATCGTGATCAGTTTTTTTCTCAAAAAAATGCCGGTATAGAAATACCCAATGTTGTAGTTTCTGCTAAAAGATGGGTGAGAGCCTATAAAATTTTTTTAAAAATTTCAAAAAAGAATTCATCAAATTGCCACTTTCTTAGCTATGAGAATTTAGTAACAAATACAGAATTTGAATTAAAAAAAATCTGTAAATTTCTATCAATCGAGTTTGAAACAAATATGCTAAGCTTTAATAGTAATGGGTCACTCTCTGTTTTTACTGAAATCGAAATGCATGGTATTCATAAAAGTTTAAATCAGCCTGTATCATCCGATAAAATAAGTTCATGGCGTGGTAAACTAAAAGAAAGTGAAGTCGCAGTTATTGAAAAAATAACCGATAAATATGCAATAGAATCAGGATATTTTAAAACTTCTAAAATTAGTGTGTTAAATTATTTATGGGTTTTAATTCCGGGTTTGTTCATTTATTATTCTGTGTTATTATCTTCGTGGCTTATTAAATTTTTACCAACAAAACTTTACTTAAAATTTTCTGCAGGGGCATTTCTCGGAAAAATATGGAATCATACTTTTAGATATTAGAAATGCAGAAAAAAATTTCAAATAGAATTATATTAATAAGTAGTGTTTTTACAGTATTATTATTAGCAATATCATCTGTAATACTTATTAGATTCTTAGGTCCTGCTCAGATAGGATTATTTATTTCAATATACTTAATACCAAGTATGTTAATTAGATTAACCATGATGGGTTCTCGAAAAACTGTAATTGCCCATCTGGTAAAAGGTTTTTATTCCGATAATGAAATTGTTTCATCGCTTTTCTTTTTATGGATATTCAGTAGTATCATGGCTATTGGTATTTGTATGATTAATTTTGCTATAATGCAACATGCCGACATGACTCCTCTTTCACAGTTCTTTATTTTAGTAACAATTCCACTTCGGCTTTTTCTTGTTTATTCTATTTCTGTTTTTTTTGGTAAAACAAAATTTAATTTTTCAATTTTATTTAGATTACTACCTGATTTATTTAGTGTAATAATCATCTTTATATTGGTTTTTTCAGGTAAATTAACCATTGCAGGTGCCATTATAACTTATTTCTTTTTAAGTTTAATATTTGCATTGTTTTGTTTTATACTCTTAGTTAGATTATTTAACATTAGATTCAAATACAATAAAGTAATAATTAAAGAGCTATCATCAATAGGGTTAATATCTGCACTGGCTTTCTTTATTATGCAACTTAATTACAGATTTGACATTATTTTGCTATATAAATATACTTCTAATTATGATGTTGGAATTTATGCTTTGGGAACTGCATTTACAATGTTTTTATGGATAATTCCAGATGCTATTGGTTTTATTGTTAAGAAAAAGATATCTGAAGATTCAAGTCCCATTATTTTATTAAATGAAATATTAAGTCTAATAAGATGGTCACTAATCTTCGGAATAATAACAATTGCAATAATGTATATTCTGGCACCTTATCTTGTGACATTTATTTTTGGAAATAAGTATCAGGAAAGTGTAGTTATTTTAAGAAACATCCTTCCCGGAATTTTTTTCTTTATTATTTTCAGAACGTTAAGAAGTTTTTTATATGTATTATGGAAACCTGGCATTATTATAAAAATTTTAGTTCCTACGCTTATAATAAATATTATTTGTAATATTTATCTGATACCTGTTTATGGTAGTATTGGTGCCGCCTGGGCGACTAATATCAGTTATACTTTGGGTGGTATTGCAACAATAATTGTATTTTCTTATAAAATGAAAATATCTTTGATTAAGATTTTTTATTTTCGCTTACATGATTTTCTTATCTTAAAAAAAATAGCAAAAATTGGAATCAGAAGAAATTAATAACCTTCCTTTCTTTTTTATCATTGGGCGACCTCGTTCAGGGACTACTTTATTGCAGCTTTTTTTTGATGCTCATCCAAATGTGCAGATTCCTTCGGAGTGTTTAAATATAGGACAGCTATTCGTACACTATGGTAAAATAAAACAGTGGAATAAGGATCTGGTTGTAAATTTCATGCAGGATTTTTATAAAACATGGATGTTTACTTTTGACAAGTTTAACAATGTTCAGATAGAAAAAGAATTGAATGAAAATCTGTCTATACTTAATTATAGTATGATTTGTAAAATAATTGCAAAAAATTACAATTCGGTTTATAACAAAGAAAAGCTTTTAATTTGTGGCGATAAAAATCCATTGTATTCACAGATGTTTGCAGGAATATTTCCAATTATTAAAGATTCAAAATTTATTCATCTTGTAAGAGACCCGCGTGATACTCATATTTCATTATTTAATACTCACTTTGTTTCTCCATCTATAACATATAACACAAGAAGATGGCTGAACTCTGTAAGAACTCTTGATGCATATTCCAAAGTATTTCCAGATAAAATATATACTCTCAGATACGAAGACCTGGTAGTGGACCCGGAAAAATATCTAAAAGAAATATGTATTTTTTTAAATATCCCGTTTGCCCCTGAAATGCTTAACTATCTTGATAAGAAAGATGATATAACCAAAGTTGCTTTTGTTAATGATAATTATAAAGAAAAATATCATCTTAGTGTTTGTGAAAAAGTAAATAATAAAAAGGTTGGTCAGTATAAAGCAAGGTTAAAACCGTCAAAAATCAGAAAGGCTGAGCGAGTTGCAGGAGAGTGGTTAACGAAGTATGGCTATGAAAAACAATATGAAAAACATGGATTGTGGTCATTTATTACAACAATACCTGGATTAATGTTATATCATTTTATAGAATGGGAGAGAAAACAGGTAATTCATTTGCCTAAAAAATGGCAACTGAAAATAGCTTTAAAATCTCATGTCCCTTTTCAATATTGGTGGAAGTTATATGGAAAAAAGAAATTATAATTAAATCTCTTAACCATGAACGAAACAAAAGTTAATAAATTAAAAGATATCCCGTTTTTTTACATAATAGGAAGGCCTCGTTCAGGGACAACTTTACTGCAATTATTTTTTGATGCTCATCCAAATGTACAGATTCCTTCAGAGTGTATGTACATTGCTCATTTGTTAGGACATTATCGTAACATTAAATCATGGTCAAAAACCAATATTGATAACTTTATAAGAGATCTAACCAATATATGGTTATATAGCTCAACAAAGTTTGATATAAATAAGATTGAGGAAGAACTAACATTAAATATTGATTCTTTAAGCATTGATATTGCACTAAAGATAATTGCTAAGAATTATAAAAGTGTTTACGAGAAGAAAGAACTTATGCTTTTGGGCGATAAGAACCCTTTTTATTCTCAGGTTTTTGGAGTAATATTTACTGCTATTCCTAATGCTAAGTACATATTGTTAATTAGAGACCCGCGCGACAATCATGTTTCATTATTTAACTCGCGATTTACTGCTCCATCCATAACATATGATACAATGTATTGGAAAAAGGCTATTCGTTCTGTTGAACTTTTTCAGAAATACTATCCAAATAGATTTTATGTGCTTAGGTATGAGGATTTAGTAACTGAAACAGAAAAATATGTTAAGGAAATGTGTAGTTTTCTCGAAATTCCATATGTTCCCGAAATGCTGAAGTACAGGGAAAGAAAAACAGAAGAATTTACAAAAGTTGTATTTACAAACGAGGAATTTTTTAAGGCAAATCATACAAGTATTCTGGAGCCTGTTAATACAAAAAAAATAGGCGGGTGGAGAACAAGATTAACAAAATCTTCTATCAAAAAAGCTGAGCGAGCTGCCGGTGAATATTTAGATAAATATGGTTATGAAAGATTAAGTAAAACCCCCGGATTATGGTCACGTTTTTCTACAATACCTGGTAAGACTTTATATTATTTTATGGAGTGGTTAAGCAAGAATGCTCATAAACTTCCAAAAAGTTGGCAAATTAAAATTGTACGTAATAATCATAAAGTATTTGCTTTGTTATGGAAGATATTTGTTGGGAAAAATAAAAAAATATAATAAGATTTTAGCTTTATATTTTTCTTGCATTAGGGTTATTTTTCAGATATTTATCATAAGCTCTTTTATAGCTTAAATAAGTTCTCATATTTAAACGATAAGAATTTTTGGTTATTTTGTAGCTTCTTGTTTGAATAAATGTAACAAGTGCTCTCATTAAAATATTTTTTCTTTTATATAAAGCAACAATAATATCAAAATATTTTTCTGCTAATTCTTCCGGAGTCATATTTTTTGGCTGGTATAATACATTCAGAAAATTATACTTTGACCAGTCTTTAGGGTAATCATTTTTAATTATTCTGTTTTCTTTTACCAAATTGTTATATGATTTTGTTCCTGGAAGTGGAGTTAAATAAGCAACCGACATAGAATTTATTCTATGTCTTAGCATAAATTTTAAACGTCTGTCAATGCTTTCTTTTGTGTCAGTATCAAAACCTATAATAAAACCGCCCATTACTGCAATTTTATGTTTATTTATTTTTTTTACTGCTTCTGAATAAAGATGTGATCCAGATTTTACATTTAATCCTTTATTCATTTCTTTTAGCTGCTCGTCATCTTCAGCTTCAAATCCTATAAAAATCATTTCGCAACCGCTTTCAGCTGCAGCTTTAATAATTTCAGGCTTATCAGCAAAATTTACTGATGCAAATGAGAACCATGGTTTATTAATTTTCTCTTCTTTTATTCTTCTAAATAATTCTAATGCCCTTTCTTCATTTTTCTTGCCAACTCCTAAAATATTATCATCTAAAATAAATAATCTTTTTGCTTTAATAGTTTTAAGTTCGGCAATAACTTCATCAATAGGGCGTAGTCTGTATTGGTTACCATTAAATAATGAAACTGAACAAAAATCGCAATTAAACGGACAGCCTCTTGATGTTTGAATTGCACCCATTTGATAATATGGATGTAATAAGTCGTGACGTGGTATGGGCCAATTTTCATAAGGAAGAAGCTCCGCTTTATATGTTTGTTTTAATTCTCCTTTAACAAAATCTTCAATTACTTTATTCCAAATACCTTCAGCTTCTCCAATTACAACACTGTCCACATAATTTAATGCTTCATCGGGTAAAATAGAAGCATGAATACCACCCATAACAACTTTCATGTTGTTTTTTCTATACAATTTAGCTATTTCATAAGCCATAGGCGCAGTGCAAGTGAACGATGTTATACCAACCAGGTCGGCTTTTTTTATAGAAAGTGGAGTGAAGTTTAAATCCAATATTTCTACTTCCCAGTCAGAGGGAGTAAGTGAAGCAATTATTGCTAGACTTAAAGGGGGATATTTTTGGAAGGCGCTGTTGGGATTGATTAAAAGAAGTTTCATCTTATTTATTTTTATTTCTTTTTCAGAACATAGAACAAATATTTAATAGTTCCATTTGTTAATCCATCATACAAAGGTGTGCCCGGTAATGCAACCATATCAGAAAGTTTTTTATTAGGAGTAGCTTTTCCTTTTACGTAATGCATTCGAATTTTTGATTGTAATTCGATTGAACGCATGATGGGCTTTGTAATATCTTCTTTTTTAACGATATAAAGTCCGATTTCTTCAAATTGTTTTTCCATTTCTAATGTAAGATGGTCAAACCAGAACAAGTCAGAATATAAAAATGTACCATCGTCTTTAAGAATATTTTTTACATTTTTATAAAAATTCATTTTGGAAGCATAACAATGTGAAGATTCAAGGTTTAGTACAACATCAAAACTTTTGTCAGGAAATATTTGTTTTTCTGCATCGCCCCTGATAAATTGAACTCCGTTACCTTTATTTATTTTTTTTCCGTACCTTATGTTAGTATCAGAAATATCAACACCTACTGCTTTAGCAGGCTTATAAGTATTCATTAGTAATTCAAGACCGGCACCTCTTCCACAGCCTATCTCCATGTAGTTTTTACCGTTAATTTCGGCTTCGCGCATAAGATGTAAATATAAATTCTGTGAAAGCTTTCTGAACAATAAAGGATTAAACTGATCCATAGTAATATTTTCATGATCCTCAATAATTCCGTGATTCAGAAATCTTGCTTTTTTTAATATTCCAATTGTTCCGATATAATTATAGAATACCCTCCAAAAGAGTTTTTTATAATGTTTTTTTAATGGTTTGGGAACGTATTTGTAAATCTGCATAATATTAAATTATTAATGTTCCTGAATAAATTTTACCTCCGTTATGTTCTATGCATTTTATTGAAGGATCTTCCCACATTAATGGAAAAATATATAAATTCTCCATCATCTGTGCAAGACCAGATTCATAATCATGTTTCTCCAGTTCTAAAGATAATTCACCGTTAGAATTTGTATTGATCATAATAGTCTGGCGAAGTTTCTCGGTTCGTGATTTAAAATTTTCTTTAGTAAGTTTGATTTTGATATACCGACTACGAGGTTTTCTTTCTATAACATCGTACCCTATTATGTTGTTATACTCAATGGCTCTTTTGTTTCTTTTAAGAACTTTTGCATAAGAATCGCCACCTTTCATAATGTAAAATCCAATTTCGCAAAGCAGTATTGATGCAAGTAATGGAGCAAAATCAAAACTGTCATTCCAGATAAATATTCCGGCTTCTGAAGATTTGTCCTTGGTTTCAATATTCTTATTATTAATTAATCCGATTTTTTCGTTTTTATATATGATAAGATAATAAGAATTTTGATTGTTGTTAATTTTATGAAACCATTTTATTTGTTGTTCAGAAGTAATATGGCTTCTGTAAATCATATGCTGACTTACCTTAGGATCATTTCGCCAACACCTGATCAGCTCAATGTCATCTTCCGTAATCCGGCTAAGTGTTATGCCATATCTATTCCACTTCATTTAAATCTTTTCTTTTACAAGATAAGCCGGACGTTTATTCTGCATTTTATAAACCTTGTGGAGGTATTGTCCTATAATCCCAAGACTTAAAATAATAATACTGGTCGAAAAAAGTATTGTAACAATAATTGATGTATATCCAGGAGGAACTTTATAAAATACTTTGCGAAAAATATAATAAAGTCCAAAAAGAAAAGTAATAATTGATGAAAGAAATCCTCCGTAAACCATTATCTTCAATGGAATATCTGTACTTACAACCAATAGTTTAAATGCAAGTTTGAATAAATTAAAAGTTGTATATTGTGTTGTGTTATATACTCTTTTTTTATGTTCTACCTCTACAAACCCAATGGAGGTAGTATACCATAACAATAAATCGTCAATATATACAAATTCCTGACTGTGTTGTACAAGGCTATCTGTAATTTCTCTTCTGATAAGGCGAAAAGAAGAGCCTTCTCCAGGTGTCTTGTATATTACTTTTGAAGATTTTTTAATAACGTTGCTTCCGAAATTTCTTACAGCTGAATGATTTTTCTTTGTAAAATATCCGTAAACAAGATCATATTGTTGGTCTTTATTACATTCAATTAGTTTTGCAATATCTTCGGGTTGAAGCTGTAAATCATCATCAATTGTTATAACATATTGCCCTTGAACTTGTGCAAAACCACAAAGCACAGCGTTATGCTGACCAAAATTACGAGATAATTTAATTCCTTTTACTATTTCCGGATGAGTTGTTTTTATTCTTTTAATTACTTCCCAGCTTCCATCCCAGCCTCCGTCTTCAACAAAAATCATTTCAAAAGTTTTGTTGATTTTTGAGAATATTTTATTCGTACGTTCGAATAACTCTTCTAACGAATCTTTGCTGTTATAAACTGGTACTACAACTGAATATTCAGGTTTATTCATAATTCTAAAATCCTCCCATAACAATGTTTGCTCCTGTAATCCATTTTGCTCCGTCTGATAATAAGAAAATTACAGTACTTGCAACATCCTGAGTTGTCCCAAAACCAAGTGGATGAATAGCTCTCATCCCTTCCAAGGCTTCTGCGGAAATAGTTTGGGCTGTTTTTTCAAGCATAGGTGTTTCAACCATAGCAGGTGAAATGCAGTTTGACCGTATTTTTCTTGGTGCTAATTCAAGTGCAAGTGTTAATGAATATCCTTCAATAGCTTTTTTTGATGCAGAATATAAACTGCCTCCATAGTATGGGTGTAGGGTAGCTATTGTAGAAAGAAAAACAATTGAAGAACCATCCATAATTTTTCTGAGCGAAATTAAATATCTGTTAAGTAATACAGGTGCATGAAAATTAATTTTCATTACTTCGTCTAATTGCTTTGTCCCGATAAGTTGTGCAGGCATATGACTTGTAATACCTGCTGAATGAACTACACCGTTAATGTTACAGGGAATCTTCTGTACTAATTCTTTAATTTGTTTATCATCGCTCAAATCTGCAACAATACGCAGATTATTATTGCCTTTTAATTTTGAAAAAGTTTCATTTAGTCTTTCTTCATTTCTTCCTGCAATAATTACATTAGCTTCAAGTTCTGAAAGATTAATTGCAATTTGTTGCCCAATTCCTGAGGAAGCTCCTGTAATCAGGATACATTTACCTTTTAGTGAAAATGGGTTCTGCATATTATTATTTGAATGATTTTATATCTTCTATTTTTGGTTGGGGTGTTTTGTCTCCCAGATTAGGATATTCAATAAGTTCTGGACATATAATTTTATCAGTCTCAATTGCAGCACTGGCCCATGATAATCCTACACCGAATCCTGAAAAGATTAATGAAAGAGGTTTTTCTTCAAGTTCTTTTCTTAATTCCGAAACCATAGTAAGAGGAATAGATCCGGAACTCGTATTACCATATTTATGTAAAGTATATGGTACTTTCTCTGGAACAAGTTTCAGTTTCTTTCTTATTGTTTCATTCATCAGTTTATTTGCCTGGTGAAAAAGATAATATTGATAATCTTCAGTTGTTTTTGAAAGATGCTTAAGAAGAACATTTATGTTAGGTGCGACTTCTCTGAGTGTAAAATTAAAAACATCTATTCCGTTTAATTGCAAATGAAAACGACTGCGTTTAATACCAGGCGCTACTTCCTTTATTAGAAATGAATCTTCTTTAGGATAATTTCTGGTTCCTCCTTCAGGAATACTTATTGCTTCCCAACCTGAACCGTCTGATTGCATATTAAACCACATTGGTTTTGCTGCTGGATCGTATTCAAGTATAGTTGCTGTTCCTGAATCTCCGAAAAGAGGGAAAGTACTAGGATCAAGATAACAACTGCTTAATGAACTAATATCACCAACAAGTAATAATCCTTTTTTTAATTGACCTTTAGAAAGTAAACTTCCCAAAACATATATACCGTAAACATATCCGGAACAGCCTAAAGGAATATCAAAAGCTAAAGAGGTTTTAGGTAAACCCATTTTATCCTGAAGCACTATAGCTGTACAAGGCAGGACATAATCGCGGGATTGGCTAACAAATATCAGAATGTCAATTTCCGAAGCATTTACTGACATTTGGGAAAGAAGTTTTTCAGCAGCCATTTGACACATATCGGAAGCAGTGATATGTGGACCTGCCATTCTTCTTTTCTCTACACCAATTGTCTTTATTAAAAGTTCGTTGTCTTCTTTTGAAAGCAGGTCATAATCAATATTATTGTACTCAAACTGCGGAACACAAGCAGCGAGACCGGAAAATTTTACATTTTCAACACTTACTAGCGCCATATTACGTGTGTCTTGTTTGAATTATTGAAAAAATATCATTAACAATTACAGAAGATCTTAAATCATCTGCTGTTAAAATCACATCGTATTCTGTATCAACCATTGCAATAAGAATTAATGCATTTATTGAATTCCAGTTCATTACTTCTCTAAAAACTGAATCTGGCAATAGTTTCCCTTGTTCCATATCAGGAAATTCAGCTTCTATTTTGAGAATAAATTCTTCAACAGTCATTTTGTAATTATTATTTTTTAGTAAAATACATCAATTTCCAAAAATACATAAAAACCTTATTAAAATGTATGTTTAGAATCAATTTTATTAAAATTATATATGTCTGTTTATCAGTCTATGTGCATTTAAAGTAAGAGTTGACTAGAAGGCTGGCACCCTAATGCAATTAGCAAAAAGAGTTCATTAAAATCAATAAGTACAGAGATATAAAATTTTATTCTGCTGTAATAATAGTTGCTCCCCATGAATAGCCAACGCCAAAAGCAACAAGCATTATTCTATTCCCTTTTAAAAATGAATATTTTGAAAGTACATTTTTTAAGACAATTGGTACAGATGATGAAACTGTATTACCAGTATGTTCAATATCAATTATGAGTTTTTCTTCGGGAATACAAAGTTTCTTTCTAATGGTATCAAGAATAATTTTATTTGCCTGGTGAAAAACAAACAGGTCTATATCATTTAGTTTTAATCCTGATTTTTCAAGAATCTGTGTTACAAGTTTAGGAACTACATTAATTGAGAATAGAAAGACTGAATTTCCATTCATAAAAAAATTAGATTCGGTACGGATATTTCCATATTCATCTTTAATTTCTTCTGTACTTGCCTCAGAAATAGCATGTCTGGCAGCACCATATTTTATTATTATATTTTGGTACCCTTTACCATCTGTTCCAAGAATAAACTTGCCGATTTTCATACCAAGTTTACCCGGTGTGTCAGAAATAATTGCGGCAGATGAACCGTCACCAAAAAGGAAACGACAACTTTTATCTTTTTTGTGAATATATTTTGAGCTTGTTTCTGCAGTTAATAGTAGTATGTTTGAGGCAGTTCCGGCTTTAATTAAACCATCTGCAATAGAAAGCCCATATATGAAACCTGTGCATCCCTGATTTAAATCAATTGCTCCGGCAGTAACTGGAAGGCATAATCGTTTTTGTAAAATACATGCAGTAGTGGGAGTAATATAATCATTGCTTTGAGTAACAAATAAAATAAAATCAATTTTTGTTCTGTCAATAGAATTCTCGTTTAGTAAGTTTTCTGCAGCAATAAAAGCTAAATCAGAAGGTGTTTGGTTTGATTCTGCTATATGCCTAGAAAAAACTCCTGTTGACTGATACATTTCATCTACATTCCATTTTGGAAAAGTTTCTTTTAGCTCAATGTTTGTGAGTGTTCTCTCTGGTAAATGATAACATAAATATGAAATATAACTTTTCATGCTTAATTTCATTTAAATGTAATTGATGGTATACCTGCTATATTTCTGTATTTCTCGGCTTTTACATTATCTTTTCCTTGATAATAATTAAAAAGAATACCAGCAACAACATTATTTGACGGAGTTTTTTCAGATGCTAATTCCAAATATTTCATTGCATTTACAGAATCGGCTTTTATGAGATAATATGTAGCAATATTTACGTAAGGCAAATCAGAGTTTGGTATAATTTTCATAATTTTCTGATTAATAATTATCGCTGAGTCCATTTTGTCAAGGTAGTCGTTGTAAATATTTGCCATATTACTCCATGCATTAACATAAGTCGGATCAACTTTAACTGCCCATCCATAAAAATATACTGCTTTTTTGTAATGGCGTAATTGTTCATGTGAGAAAGCTAGATTATATATTGCATCAAAATACCGGGGTTTCCATTTTAAAGCTT
>JACREQ010000099.1 GCA_016218155.1 Bacteroidia bacterium | reverse complement strand
TCCCATATTGCCAATAAGATATTTTAAATTTATTCCTAAATAAAAATCTTTGAAAAAAAGTTCTTCGCTAAAACTTGAAACAATTTCTGTAATGTTTATTCCATAAAAAGTTCAGAACTCATCTATTTAGCCATATGAAATCGCCAGAAAAATACTCTCATTTAGATTAAAATAAAAAAGCAACTTACCTAAAATTTCATTTCAAATAAAAACTTTATAAAATATTACTCTTAAGAATACACTGTTAGAATAAATTCTAAGCTAACAGGGTAAAATTTTTGATAGGAGTAATATATGGAGATGGTACAATTACAACAGCTACTTGGAGTAGATAAACGGAATCCTGTATTTACTGTTTATCATAATGAAGAAGAAAAAACAATAGTAGTATTTTTTGGGACGGTGTTACTGGAGGTAGTGCCTGATGATAAAAACAATATATTGTATAAGATGCTGGTAGGTAAATTATACAATGCGGGTATAAAAAGGAAAAGTTTAGAAAAAGCATTTGGAGTTACGCGTACAACAATGCAGCGGTGGGGTAGAGCGGTAAAGAAGAGGAAAGAAAAAGAGATGTTAGAAGCATTAGCAGGACCTGGATTTCCACGTAAATTAACAGATGTTATGGAGAGATATATAAAAGAACGGTTTGCTGAGATATATGCTGGGAATCGTTACAGTTACAGCAAGAAGTTGATAATAGATATAGAAAAGGTATTTGGCAAAAAGATAAGTAGTTCAACAATACGACCGATACTTAGTACAATAAAAAAAGAACAAAAAGAAGAAAAGAAAACGTATATTGATGAACTAAATAAACCAGTATTGAATATAGTAGATAACAGCGGTAATCCGCTTACTTTTGGTGGTGCTGCTATAACTAACATCAAAATTGAAGAAATAGTCCAGAACAATTTGAAAGAAGAGGGACAAAACAATCGCCAGTATGCGAACTCTTTTTGCATTAGCACCGACGGTAACAAAGAAGAAAAGAGAGCGTATGTTGGCGAGTTGAGTGAAACAGCAGTAATGAATACAGCAGATAACAGTAGTTATGATAATTCTAACATTAAAACTGATAAAATAGTAGTACAGAACAAATTGAAAGAACAAGAGCAAAACAATCAGCAAAATGCGAATTCATTTCACATTAACACTTCAGGATATGAATTATGCCATCATGCAGGAGTACTTATATTTAGTTCACTGGTAAATGGACTAAAGCATTTATCCGGAAATGTGTCAGAAAATGTAAAGTTGATAAAACAATGGATAGTTGGTATACTATTAGGTGCAATGAATATAGAACAGACAAAACTATTAGATTTTAATTCAGTAGAAGTAATAATAGGCAAAGTAATAAGGAGTCTGGAGACCCAACGAGAACGGCTAGTAAAGATGTCAGAAGAAGAACAGCAAAGGAACATGGTTTTAAAATATAATGGAGAGATAGT
>JACREQ010000098.1 GCA_016218155.1 Bacteroidia bacterium | reverse complement strand
CAGGAAAAACGGTATCAGAAATATGACAAAGCCCTGCTTTTCCTCTAACCTGATATAAAAAAGGTACAGTATCTATTAAATTAGCTGCTAATTCTTTAATATAATAAGTTTGACGTGGAATGGTTACCGAATCAGATCTAAAGTAACCAAATGCTCTTATGGTATATGTCATACTTGTTGGATTAGTATTTATTCTACCACCAAGTTTTGGAAACCATGCTTTATTATTAACTCTACTATCAAAAGTAATATCCTGTGAAGCGATAATTGTATCTTTTACAATTTTTTCTAATACATCTGAATCAATAATAGTCTCATATTTTGTAGCATAATTTTCAGCAGAGTTAACAACATTTACTATTCTTGAAACACTTGATTCATTACCTGCTTTATCCTTTACAGTGTATACTACTGTAAATGACCCAACAGTTTTAGTTGAACCTTCACCGTTTGCAGGACCATTAATATCAATATTATGAGTTACAGCAATTGCATTTATTAAATCACTACCATCGCGATTATCATCAACAGTAGCTCCCGGATCAACCCACCATGAGTTCAATGTCACAGTCATAGGATTTTCTCCATTTAAGAAAATCATAGGTGGTTGTGTATCTTTTTGCTTACAACTAACAGCAAAAATACCAGCAAGAAAAACAACTAACAATAAATTTTTCATATACTAAAATTTTAAAAGTATAATTCTTTGGAACAAAAATATAAAAAAATCAATTAATACAAACATTTTTTTAGTTGGATTATTATATAACCCAACTAATATTAAATAAGAAACTTTAATATTTTCCAATCAAGAATTATTTTTAAGTTTTTACCTTTGCAAAAATTATTTAATTACAAATTATTTTTATTTATGAAAATATCACATATAGAGCACATTGGAATAGCTGTTTCGAATCTTAAAGAAGCAATTAGTTTTTATGAAGACATGTTAGGATTAAAATGTTATAGTATTGAAGAAGTTAAAGACCAAAAAGTAAAAACTGCTTTTTTTATGGTTGGTAAAACAAAAATTGAACTTTTAGAATCAACCGAAGCCGATGGTCCTATTGGTAAATTTATAGAGAAAAAAGGTCAAGGCATTCACCATGTTGCATTTGCCGTTAACGAAATTGAAAATAGTTTAATTGAACTTGAAACTAATGGTGTTCAGTTAATAGATAAAACTCCACGCAAAGGTGCTGAAGGACTTGATATTGCGTTTCTTCATCCAAAATCTACTCATGGTGTTTTAATGGAAATTTGCGAAGAGAAAAAATAATATTTCTCTAATAATAAAGTTATTACAAAAGGCAAATTATTAAAAAGGTAATCTGCACTTATTTCAATTTATACAATTCTCAAATAAAATTAATTTGAGAATAGTTCGTTGTAAATTAAAGTATTCTCCGGCTTTATATAAATAAATATTATGTATTTTAGGCTTTTTAAATGCATATAGTAACTTTTTCAATCTTGTGCATTATATAAAGAAATTGAATTGTGAAATTGAAGATTACTTTATTATTACTTTTTTTGTTTTTTGTTCTGCTAAACTATGGACAAAGAACAAAATACGGATTTTTTAATAATCTAGATGAAGCCATTGCCGATTCGGGATTTGTAAAATGCCTTTATATTGATTTTAACATTGAAGAAGAATCTGTTTTTAACGAAAAAATTGGCTCATTTACTAAACTTCATTCATTGACCGTTGTTAATTTTGAACAAAAAGATTTACCTTCTTCGTTTTATAATTTAAAAGATATAGATTCAATTATAATTTCTGATTGTCCCAAAATAAATTTTAGATTACTATTTAAAAATTTATCAAAATTAAAAACACTATCATACATTGAACTGGAAGGAAATGATATCCGTGAAATTCCGGAAGAAATTAACAATTTGCAAAATCTTAAAACATTTAAAATAACAAATAACGAAAATCTGCTTTTAAGTGAATCGGTTGAAATACTAAAGTTATCTCCTACCCTTACCGAATTAGCCTTACCTATTAATGACATTACAGAATTACCGGATAACATCGGTTCATTAAAACAAATAAAGGTACTTGACTTAAGCAATAATTATTTAACAGATTTACCTGATAGTATTGCTGGCATGAATAATCTTATAAAAATCAGGCTTGAAGGTAATAATATTGTTGACCCTATTTCTACTACAAAAAAAATGAAAGGGCTTGACATAAAATATTTATCAATTGATAAAGGACTTACTGTTGATGAAATAAAAAAATTAAAATCCATATTTCCCGACTGTGAAATTAAAGAGATTAAGCCATCTCTAATAACAGGTAAGGATAAAAAGATTGTAATATCAAATGACAGTTTAAATATAACTGAGATAAATATTAGTAACAAAGTACCAGAAATTAAAGACTCTGTTAATTATGGCACTTTTCAAATTGAACAATCAGATTTTGCTGCACTATCTACTTCTTACATACATTACCCTGCCCTAATAAGAAATCCGTTATTAAAAGTAGAATTTGATTCACTTTTATTTGACGAAAGATACCACGATACAACATATTGTAACATTACAAAAATTAACAGAAGTCTTCTTCAGAGAAGTCCTGAATCATATAATTATTTATACCTGGAACTTGTTAAGCCAAAAACAAAAAAGCAAATTTGGTTCAAATTAAATGTTGGCGATCAAAATATTGAAGTGAATGCATTTAACAAAGTACCATGGGTTTATTCTGGCGAGTTATCATTAAAAAAATTCAGAAAAACTTATATAAAATCAGGGCGAAAACAACAAAAATACTGGAGAGATATTAGGTTCTATTACGACGATGCCAGCAAGTTATTTACTATTGAATTAAAGGACAGGAACAGCTTTGTACAATTTAACGCTACACCAGCAAATTTAAGTTCAACAATGACCAGAGAAACTTTTCAGCAAAAATTCCCTAGATTATATGCCAGTTATTGTAAGGCTCTGGACAGGAGAAGAAAACGTTTTCATAAAAATTTATTCAGCAATAAAATGATTGTAGATAAAAACTACAAAAAAAATAAAGAAAGATTATGGACTGCTTTCAGAGATATGTATATGAGTCCCGAAGAAAAAAAGATGACACCTGAAGAATGGTTAAAATACTACGACAAGGTAATTGCACACGAAAAGAAAACTCTTTATGCTGCTACAGCCGATGAGTCAAATTTAAAACGGAGTCTCGTGTTAAACCAATTCGAACTACTTAATCAGAGCGACTGGATTGGAAGAAATAATTGTACAGAAATTATCAATGCTTCATTTGAAGATAAGGCAAAAAATAACCTCCCAGTAATATCAATAATAATAATTGATAAAGAAAATAGTTGTTTTTATTCAGTTTCAGGAACTGTTGGACTAGGCGAACAAACGCTTATGGCTTGCAATCGTGAAAGCATTAAGATTATTGCTGTTTTAAGAAATGGCGATATTGGAATAGTGTTACCGGATGAGCTTAAAAACAAAAATACGCAACAAATCAATAAAAAAATTTTAATGGTACAGGTTATTCCAAAGAGTCTATGTTCTGTTGGACAGATAATGGACCTTATTGGATTATGAAAATAAATTTATTGTAACTTTTTTGAACTCCATGCATTATTAGTTCAGAAATAACCTTAAAAATGGAAACAACAATCAGTTCATATCACGTAACACCCGGGCAAATCATGATTGAATCTGATGAAATCAGAGCTGCACAAAAAGACTTGTCTAAGTTTTCTGTTCTTTATGACCGTTACTATTTGCAGATTTTTCGTTTTATTCTAAAACGTATCGATTCGGAAGAGTTAACTGCCGACTTAACCCAACAGGTTTTTTACAAAGCAATGAAAAATCTTAAAGGCTATGGGTTTAAAGGCTTACCTTTTTCTTCCTGGCTCTTCAGAATCGCTCGTAATGAAATAAATATGGAAATGCGCAGTTGTCGTGTAAAGAGAACTATTTATGTTCAGACAGAACAATTAACATTAATTGCAGAAGAAACAGGCATTGAAGAAAAAGAAGAACAAATTGCAATAATGATGCAAACATTAATGAAGATTGAGCCGGAAGAACTTGAACTTGTTGAAATGCGGTATTTTGAAAACAGACCACACAAGGAAATTGCCGAAATATTAAATATTTCTGAAGGCAATGCTAAAGTAAGGCTACACAGGGTTATTCAGAAAATGAAATCAAAACTAATTTAAAGTAAGCCATGGAAAAAATTAAAATCAAACTCGATACACCTGAAATGCCGGATGACAAAATCCTAAAGCATAAAAATTTTGATGATGTATATAAAATGGTTAAAACAGGTAAACCATTCTTTAAATCTGCAAAATTCATTGCAGGAGCTTCATCAGCAATAATAATTACAGGTATTGTTGTTATTACACTTTTTCAAAATAACACAAAGAACAATACAATAACAAATATTACTCCTACGGACACCACCGACACAGTGGTAAAAGTAACACCACCTATTAATGGCAAAGATATTCCGTGGGAATATTATACACTTTCAAATAATAATAAGACTGATATTATAACACAATCAGGTACAGTAATTCATATACCTAAAAATGCTTTTACAGATTCTGAAGGAAATGCTATATCTTCTCCTGTAAAGTTAAAATACCGCGAATTCCGTAATCCTGTAGACTTTTTCAGATCAGGCATACCTATGGATTACGACTCATGTAAAAATGAATATATTTTTGAATCAGCAGGAATGTTTGAAATAGGTGCCGAAAAAGATGGTATAAATTTATTACTTGCAAAAAACAAGGCAATTGACATTGATATGCTTTCAGATAATAATGAAGGTCGCTTTAATTTTTATACCTTCGATACAACAAAAGGCAATTGGGATTATGTTGGAAAAGATAAAATAAGACCCTATAAAAAATTGCCATTAATCGCTACAGAATTAACTGACAGTATTACTCCTAAAGAAAATTTCCCAACTCAATCGGCTTCAGCTATTTTGACACAAGATACTATTAAAAAGTTCAAAGGAAAAATCGTCGCTCGTATAATCGATAACAATGATGATCGTGAATATCAGGAGTATATTGATAAAAACACAAAAATAATTGAGCCTATTGTTCCTGTTCTTGCAACAAAAGATAAATATGTGTTTAAGCTAGATATTAATAAAGAGAAATTTCCTGAGTTTGCAAAGTATAGTAATGTCCTTTTTCAGGTTGACGACAGAGGGAATAAATTTGATAAAATGTTATATTCAGTAAGATGGGAACAAATTAACCTGAAGCCTTCAAGACAAAAAGGATTATACAACTTATACCTTTCAAGAAAAGACACATCTGTTCATTTAAAAGTAATTCCAGTATTCGATAATAAAAATTATCAGCAGGCAATGAACATATATCAGGAAGAAATAATTAAAAACAAAACAAAAAACGAACAAAATCTTCGCAATAAACAAGCATTATTTAACACACAGGGAATTGTAAATGAAATGGCCGGTAAAAAAGGATTCCTACCATCTTCCATCCGTTCAGTCTCAATAACAACCTTAGGTATATTTAATTGCGATTACCCATTACCATCTTTTCCGAATGTAATTACTCCTCAATTTGTTGATAACACTGGAAAAAACATACAATATAAAATGCTTTATATTGCCGATAAATCAAAGAATCTGCTTGGCACATATGCCGAAGGAGAAAAAGTAAAATATAAAAAAGGCTCTGAAAACATTATGTGGATTTTAACTTGGGAAGGTAAAATTGGAATTGTAGAACCTTTAAAGTTTAACGAAATAACAAGCTTTGGCACTACTCAGATAGAACTCACATTACTTGAAGATGCAGAAGGAATAAATAAGCTATATAAATTAATAAACATTTAAGAGATTATTTTAAAATAAAGTACACGTTGTTAATTACACAATAAAATAATACCAGCTTGAAAATTCAAGCTGGTATTATTTTATTGTCAGAAACTATTAATAAATTTAGTTAAGTGTAATGGCTGTTAAGCTAAATTTATCATAGCCACCAAAAAATGAATCAGGATCCTGACGATGAACCATTCCGATTCCTTTCTTAAAATATTCCTTTTTCTGTAAAGTACCAGAACTATTATATTCTGATATTTCCAATAACCCAGAATAAGTACATCCAGCAGTAGTTACCGATGCACTTAAATTTGTAGCTTTTCTGGTTCCACTATATGAAAATGCCCATGTCTGATTTAACGTTGGACTTGCAGGTATATACATAAATTCAGAGCTGCTATTACTGTCGTAATAATAAATATTGTGCGTTGTTGCATCTTCGCGAAATGCTAATGTGTTTGTATACATTGCACTTGTTTGATCGTTAATAGTAAAATAAGTTTTAGAATTGTGAGAAGCAGTACCCGAAACAACTAACTTAGGATGTACATTTTGTGTTTGAATTGAAATAGTATAACTATATGTCCATGAGTCATTAAGAACCATTGGGAAATATGAACTACTTCCATTTCCATCACATAGCACATTAACAGGTGCCGGAGTTGTATCCTTACTATCTTTTTTACAAGAAGGAATTAACATAGCACTTGCAGCTAAAAGCATCATAATCGAAATTAATCTTGTTTTCAATTTGTTTGTTTTTTTTTATTATTATAAAGTAAACTATTATTCAGTTCTTGAAAATAAACATATTTATATAACCAATGTTTTGCTTTACTATAACATTGCTAATGTACTAAATATTTAATCATAAAAAAAATTTCACAAAAAATATTTAATTGTTTTCAATATCAAATTATTACAATAAATTAAAATTTCTCATTAAACTTTATAACAAATCATTTATCATATCATTTTTGTAATTTGTTCTAAAGTTTTTTTTTTCATTTTGAAAATTAATAATGTATTTATTGTGTTTTGAAATTTTGAAAATTATTATAATACCTAAAACTATTGACGAAGCACCTATTAAAAAGAAAATAATCATTAAAATAAGTACAACTGAATAATTGTAATTAATAGCACCTCCAAATAAGTCACCTAAAACAAATGCAACTAAAGCTATGCTAACAGGATTGTATTTTATTAAAGACCATATTCCCACAAAATATCTTCTTTTCATTAAGTCTTTATTAAGAGTGAAAAAAGCCGGTATAATTGTTATTAATCCAGGAATTACAGATAAAAAATTCTTTGAAAGAAAAACAAATAAGAAAATCTCTATTAATCCTACCATAATAAAAAATAAGCAGATTTTTCTGATGGTTCTTGAGTTTTTTTCAAATTGCTCCATTTTGTGATTTTTTAATTAAGTAAAAAAAATTGAATGAAATTAATCAATTTAAATAAAAAACAACAAGTCAGGTTAATAAATATAACAAAGCTTATATTTTAAATTTATACAATCATTACTCAAAAAGCAAAATAAATAAGTTTTTAAGTTTTATAAAAAAAGAATTAAAACAATTAAATATCAGCAAGTAAATGCAAAGAATAAAATTTGTTTTTTGTATTAAAATTAATTATATCTTTGCATCCGCTTTTAATAGTAAGAAAGGAAGTCTTTCATTATTTATAAAAAAGCTCATGGTTCCGTAGCTCAGTTGGATAGAGCAACAGCCTTCTAAGCTGTGGGTCAAGCGTTCGAATCGCTTCGGAATCACAAGGTTTTCAGAGGTTATCAAAAAACCGGTTTAAACATGGTTTAAACACCAAAGGAATAAAAAAGCAGGAATTTAAGTCCTGCTTTTTTGCTTTAGAAAAAATATATAAGTATTTATAAATTTTATAGGGAACATATTTTCAACTTAATCAGTTCCCTTTTCATTATTCAAATGAATCATATTTAATAGCCTTTTAAAGTAATTTTCTATCGTCTCTCCTGCTTGAACAGGAAAAGTTTGAATTCCCATACAGAAATTGTCTAATAACTTCTCATATGCTTTAAAATTGCTTTTTAAGACTTCCATATCTCCGGTCTCCCAATAGCGACCTTCATCATTGACTTTGAAATTAATAAAATATTTCTTGCTTAAATATCTTAGAAGATGAATAACAACTGCATGAACTTCCACACCTGCGAACTGCGTTTTTATTGATGTACCATATAAATACTTCTGATAAACCTTATTATCTGAAAATCCGAAAATTTTCAAATAATTACTACTACTCATCCGACCATTTGAAAGGAATTCAATTGGAATTGTCTCACATTCAGGAGGAGTAAAACTAATTCCGTATATATTGTTATTATAAACTTTTGTAAAACCAGTTTTTGGAAATTCAGTTTCGTAAATTTTATATTTCCATTGATAAACCTCACAAATATCCTTTATTTCATTAATCATTTCCGTTAATGATGCTTTTGGATTGAATTTTCCACTGTAATGAATACTTAGTCCCATACATAAAATGTTTAATGTTATTTAACCTTAAAAGCATTTTTCATAGCTTCTATTTCACTTTTGCTAATTTCATTGACTTTTGCAACGGTTTTCCATTCTGAAACTACTGAAATCAATTCATCCAAAATATTTTTAGCTTCTGTAACATTTAACTTAAAATATTTTGCAACCTCCAATGCGATACCGGTATCTAGTGAATTATCCGTTTCTGAAATACTGAGGCTTAATCCAGTACCATATTGATTAGGATTCATGTCATAAGCCGGTGATAATCTCCATCCAGATTTGGTTAAAATGCAACCATGGTTTCTTAAATGATCATCAGTATTTGAAACAAGTATATTAAATACAATTCTGCGCCATAATTGTTCTAAATCTTTTTTGGATTCAGAGCTGTTTTGCAATATAAAACCAACTAATTCCAGATAACTTACTCCCATCTCTGCATCTGCTCCATCATTATATCCTAATAACGTCATAGCTGAAGCAAAATGTATTCTTTTATTGCTTCCAAATCTATCAAAACGCTTAGAAAGGAAAGTATGATGCTTTCCAGAGAAATGCATCAATTTTGCAACAGGTACATCAATTCCAGCCTTTTTTGCCAATTCATGTAAAACCATTTCCCAGGCACCGGTATCTTTTTCGTCATTAATACTTGGAAATTTTGCAATCCATAAATTCTTGCTTTCATCTAAAACACTGGCTTTAGGTCTTGCACCACCCAAGGATGAGCCAGGAGCATACAACATTGATAGCCAGTAAAAATATTCAGGATCATCTACAACATCTTCATTTTCCAATTTCAAACTTGCATATTCTAATTCACGAAGTGAAGTCCAGGGAGGAGAGGCCATTTCTTTTTGATTATTCAGAAATTCACCTTGTTCATCAAGCTTGAACCTAAGTCCTCCGAGCCTGTGTCCATCATATACTCCCATTAAATAATCACTTTCAAATAATGTTTGTTCAGGTCTGATTTCTTTTTTTGCGAATGCTGCTTCTCTTCT
>JACREQ010000097.1 GCA_016218155.1 Bacteroidia bacterium | reverse complement strand
TAAAATTAACAGTGCATAACACACGGTTAAAATTTAGCAGGCTGTTATGGGCAACTTGACACAAATAACAAAGTTCAAACATTTTAGCGGTTTGACAATGACTGCAAGTAATAGCCTGCCAAATTCAACCGCAAACCGTTAGCAACAAGGCGTGAGAAAAAAAATATTACAAACTAGACAATGAGTATTAATTTGACAATTAATTACAAAAAACATAACTTAAAAAAAATAATTATGAAAAATTTACTTATTTTAGTTTTGATTGTATCATTCAATGTTAGCTCATTTGGACAAGAATCTAAATGGACTATTGGATTTTTCGGCTCACCTTATTTTTATAAAATTAAATCTATGAAAGGTTTAAATCATGACATTAATTCTAAATTTAGTTATCAAACGGGTATAGAATCAGCATATTTGTTTTCAAAAAGATCAGAGATTCAATTAGGATTATCTTTTTCCAATATTTCTTATAATGTCAATTATGATTTTTCACATGCGTCTTCAGAAATATCTTTGCCAAAATTTGCAGAAATCAAAGCTCAATATATTGACATCTCCTTATTTTATGATATTAATTTTATCACAAATGAAAAATGTAAATTTTATTTAATTGCAGGCCCAGTTTCTTCTTTTTTAATATCTTCACAAAACAAGACAACTTTTCAGAATAACAATGTAGGTGACGCAAAAGATTTAACTGCAAATTTGTTTAGTCTCCAAGCTGGTATTGGAATAAAATACAAATTAAATAATAAATTATCATTAAAATTTGAACCTCAATTCAGGTATCATTTTAAAGTAATTTCATTCTTTACAGGTTATAATCCAACATCTATTAACTGTTCTCTAGGAATAATATACTTGTTTCCAGAAAAATAATACTAAATTTTTGAAAACTATTAAATAAATAATCAATTTGTAATTATTGGTTAATAACAAAACGCCCATATGATAACACTGTGTTGCCATTTAGCAGACAGATATGTGCAATTTGACAATTATAACAAAATATAAACTTTTTAGCGATTTGACACCTACTGCGGCTAAATGCCTAGCTTTTACAAGTGCCAAAGGTTAGTAACAAAGCGTGAGAAAAAAGAAATGACAAACTACTAAACAATTACAAACTTGACAACAACTCACCTAAAAAAATGAAAAACCTTTTTATAATTCTTGGAGTAGTTATAACTTTAAACTGCTTTGCCCAATGGCAACAACCGAATAATTTATTATCAACCATGAATATGGAACATAATACTGAGTCGGTACAATTGCAAAGCTTCGATAAGTTTAATCCGTCTGTACTTAACAAAAAATCAACTTTATTAAACTCAAAATCATCAGTTTGTAAGTGGGATACCATTCTGACTTACAATACTTCAAATGCTACATTTCAACGATTAACTCAAGTATTCGATGCTAATGGCAATGTTAAAATTCAATTAACAGAAAATTGGAAAACCAGCATATGGATAGACTCTATAAGAAATACTTATACATACGATGCAAACGGAAATAGACTTACTTATTTAAAAGAAATATGGCAAACCAATATATGGGTGAACAATATGAGATGTACTAATACTTACGATGCAAATGGAAACATGCTGACTTTTTTAAATGAGATGTGGCAAACCAATATTTGGGTGAATTATGATAGAGCTACTTTTACATTCGATACCAACGGAAACAAATTGACTTTTTTATATGAAATGTGGCAAACCAATGCATGGTTCAATCATAGTCTACAAACATGGACTTACGATGCCGCAGGAAACGAACTGACATATTTAGATGAACATTGGCAAATCAATATTTGGGTGAATTATAATAGAGCTTCTTTTACTTATGATACCACCGGAAATATGCTGTCATATTTAGCTGAAGACTACTGGCAAACCAATGCATGGTTGAATAATTATAAATTGACTTATACATACGACACTACCGGAAATATGCTGACTTCTTTATATGAAATATGGCAAACCAATGCATGGATTAATAATAATATTGAAACTTGGACATACGACGCCACCGGAAATATGCTAACTGATTTACTTGAAGTATGGCAAACTAACACATGGTTGAATTTGTCGAGAAAAATATATACATACGATACCACCGGAAATAGGCTGACTAAATTAGTTGAAACATGGCAATTCAATGCATGGGTGAATAATTATTTACATACATATACTTATGATTCCATTGGAAACTCAATAACCGGAAAATATGAAACATGGCAAAGCAACTGGCAGCCAAGCATGAGTACTTTGAATCTTTATTCTAATAAGAATATAATATGGGATATTTATCCTGTTTACTCCTACAATGCAAGTTTTAAAAGCCTCAATATTAATGTACTGCCAGAAATTGTTTCCAACAGCAGTTTAATTGTTTATCCCAATCCAGCTACAAATAAAATAACAATAGAGAATTCTCAGCAAGCATTAATTCAAATTTCAACCCTACAAGGTCAACTCATAAAAACCATTGAGGCACCTAACAATAAAACAACCATTGATGTTTCGACTTTACCGAGTGGTGTGTATATTCTTAGAGTGAAAACGAAAATAGGAGTGACAGTTAAAAAGTTTTTGAAAGAGTAATATCAAACAAGAAAGTTTATAATCTTATGGAATTAACAAAACGCCCAGTTGCTAACACTATGTTGGCATTTAGCAGGTTGTTATGGGCAACTTGACAAGATTAACAAAATTCAAACATTTTAGCGGTTTGACAATGATTGCAAGTAAAAACCTGCCAAATCCGACATCGAACCGATATCTATGATATCTCCAAATATTTATTTAATATTTTTTTAAGCTGCCAAATTAAGTTTAACATATGGTGTTCCTCTTTTAACTACAGCCACAATGCGATTAAGAAGTTTATTACGAACAGCATTTATG